>JAITGT010000065.1 GCA_031280495.1 Eubacteriaceae bacterium | reverse complement strand
CATCGTGTTGATCTCGTTGAGGATGACGCGCCCGTCCTTTGCAACGAAGAAGTCTAGCCTCGAAAGGCCCGAAAGCCCCATGCCGCGAAACGCCCTTAGGGCGTATTCCTCTATCTCTTTAGCCGCTTTTTCCCCAATGGGCGCTGGTATAAGCGCTACAGATTTGTCGCCTGTTAAGTACTTGGCTTCATAGTCATAGAATTCGTTGCATGGAATTATCTGCCCAATTCCGCAAAAGAAGGGGTTTTCGTTGCCGAGCACTGCGGACTCCACTTCGGCGCCGTCGATGAATTCTTCGCACACAACTTTTGCATCGTAGAGGCTTGCTTCCAACAGCGCGCTCTCAAGTGAAGGGCGATCCTTTGCTTTTGAGATTCCCACGCTTGAGCCCATGTTGGCAGGCTTTGCAAAAATGGGGTAGCCTAGCGCCTTTTCGGCCTTTTCAGCCGCCCTCCCGCAATCTTCCAGTATTTCAGAGCGGGACAGCAGAATGTCGCCCGCCACTGGGATTCCAAGGTCGCGCATGGCCATGCGCGCGATGCCTTTGTCCATGCACAGAGAGCTCGCCAAAACGCCGCATCCAACGTAGGCTGCGCCTGCCATCTCAAAGAGGCCTTGAATGGTGCCGTCTTCCCCATACGTTCCGTGCAGAACAGGGAAGTAGCAGTCGACGCTTTCGGCTTCGGCGCCAAAAGGAGAGAAGGGGGCCAGGCTGGCTTTGTCGCCCATCCATGACCCGTCAGGGATTTTTTCCGCGCTTCCTTTGTATTCATGCCACTGGCCCTCTTTGTCAATTCCGATAAAGCGAAGGGAGTAGCGGCTGCGATCAAGGGCCGATATGACATTGTACGCAGAAACGAGGGAAACCTCGTGCTCTCCGCTTTTTCCGCCAAACACGACTGCCACATTTTTCATGGATGCCTGCCTCTTTCTTCCCGCCTGCAAAAGCGCGGCTGCTCACTGCTGTTTATAGTTATGGTTATGGAGAAATCGCTTCTTTATGTCATATAAGCGATCAGAAATGTCAACGTGGTATTCGTCCGGATTATTGATGCGAAGCACCTCGCTCCAAAATTTCTTGCGCTGCTCCTGGTGGTAAGAGGCAATGTCGGCGAGGGGCGGCGTTTCGCAGGCGAGCTCCCCGTCGATGAAGGCTGGCTTGAGGATTTCCTCGGTGTAAAATCCGGAAACCACCCTTGTCTTGTATGTGAAGTAAGGATGATATAGGCGCAGCGGCTCGTTCTCATCCAGCGTTTCGTCGTTGGCCATCACGAGATCTGCCGTTGCTTTGTTTGTGTTTCGGTTAAAGAGGCGCAAAATTTTCTTGTATCCTGGGTTGGTTATCTTAAATGGATCGTCCGATATCTTCATTTTGTCGATAAATTTGCCATTTTTTGTTAACTGCGCGAGCTTATACACCCCTCCCAAGGAAGGGCAGTCCCATGCGGTGATCAGGCGCGTGCCAACGCCCCAGGCATCCACGCGCGCTCCGTCGCTTCTCAGCTGGTATATTGCGTGCTCGTCCAAGTCGCTGGATGCAGTGATCCTTGCGTCGGCAAAGCCAGCTTCGTCCAGCATTACGCGCGCTTTCTTTGACAGATAGGAAATGTCTCCGGAGTCGAGCCGGATTCCGAAGGCTCCTTTGAGCCCTCCCTCGTCGCGGAGTTCCCTGAAGAGGCGGATAGCGTTGGGCACCCCGCTTCGAAGCGTGTCATAAGTGTCCGCGATGAGGGTAATGTTTTGCGGGTTTAGCTCTGCGTAGGCGCGAAAGGCGTCATACTCCTCGTCGTAGCTCATAATAAAAGCGTGGGAAACAGTGCCTTTGGAAACAGCGCCATAGGCGTATTCCGCTTCAACGTTGCTGGTGCCGGCGCAGCCCCCAATGATGGCGGCCCTTGCTCCGTACAGGCCCGCCTCTGTTCCATGGGCGCGCCTAAGCCCGAAGTCAATGACCGCGCCGCCCTGCGCCGCAGTGACGATGCGCGCCGCCTTTGTTGCGATGAGAGTTTCGTGGTTGACAATGGCGAGGATCGCCGTTTCGACAATCTGGGCCTGAATGATGGGGGCCTTTACGCGCAGGAGGGGCTCGTGCGGAAAGACGATGTCCCCTTCCTTCACGGAATAGATTTCTCCGCTGAAGCGGAATTGAAGCAGGTAGCTGAGAAAACTGTCCGTTAGCTCTGGATGGTTTGCCTTTAGGAGAGCGATGTCATCCTCAGAGAAGGAAAGGTTTTGAATATAGCTAATTATGTGCTCCAGCCCAGCGAACACTGTGTAGCCCCCGTCGAATGGGTTCTTTCGAATGAACATGTCGAATACGGCGACATCGTTTGCCATCCCGCTCGCGTAGTAAACATTTGCGACGGACAGCTGGTAAAAATCTGTTGCGAGGCTAAGCTTTCGTTGTTTTATGCCCATGCGTTATTCCTTCATGTCCTGAATTAGCAGAATTTTGCCTTTTCCCATTATAGCGAATCCGGCTTCGTTATTCCATGGCTTAAGCCAATTATGGGTTAATGGGCGGAACGGAGGGGGGGGGCGCCCCACTGTTTGAGAATAGCCATGTTTGATATATAATAGTGTTGTTGCCAAACTCAATTTGTGCAGTAAGCGAGGAAAACATTATGCTTAACGAAGGCAAGAAAATCGGATTTGTCGGAGCCGGCAACATGGCGTCCGCGATATTTTGCGGATGGGTAAAGAGCGGCGCGGTTTCCCCTTCCGACTTAACTGTCACAGACATATCGCCCGCAAAGCTGGAAAGCGCAGCAAAGATCGGCATTTCCACTCTGCCTAACCAGCCGGATTCGAATCTTGGCGCCCAGGCTGTCGCCGCCTCTTCGGACGTGCTTGTGCTAGCTGTAAAGCCCCAGTACGCAAGGCCCGTATTGGATGCGATCGGCCCTCTTGGCAATGAAAAGCTTGTAATTTCCATCATGGGCGGCGTGGAATCCTCTTTTGTTGAAGGCTTTACAGGCCAGGCCCGCGTTGTGCGCGTGATGCCAAACACGCCGATGCTTGTCTTGGAAGGCTGCGCTGGCATTGCAAAAGGGCAGACAGCCTCCCTGGAAGACGAGGCCTTTGTGGCGCGCCTCTTTGAAGCGCTTGGAATTGCCGTCGCCCTGGAAGAAAGGCTTATGGACTCGCTTACCGCTGTCAGCGGCTGCGGCCCCGCCTTTGCCTACATATTTATCGAGGCTTTGGCGGAGGGGGGAGTCGCCCTTGGCCTTCCCTTTGAGCATTCGCTGAGGATTGCTGCGGAAACGCTGCTGGGCGCAGCAAAGATGGTCTTGGAAACAGGGCGCCATCCAGCCTCCCTCAAGGACGATGTCATGAGCCCTGGCGGTTCGACTGCTGCAGGCGTCGCTGTTCTTGAGGAGCGGGCCTACCGCTTTTCGATCATGGCTGCCGCCATGAGGGCAAAAGAGAAGATGGAAGAAGTGGGCCGAAATGCTTAGCGCTTGCGTCCTACTCGACTACGCGGCTGCATATGGTAGTTTAAAGGGGCGAAGCGGGTGGCGTTATGAGAAGGGCGCGCTCTCCCAATCTGAGGCTCCAGGCGTAGCCAACGTGGCGCTGGCCAAAGACTAAAAAACGAAAAAGGAAAGGGGAATGGCACAGTGGCACTTGACGATTTGATTCATTGGTATCCAGCAGAGCAAGGTCTCCTCAAGGCCAAAGTGACGGAAGAATTCGAGGATTCCGACAATCCCGGAACCATAGAGGTTGTTGTTGTCAAAAAGCTAAAGAACAAAAGCATTGGCAACCCAGTCGGAAAGAGTTGGCGCACCTACAACGTGATAGAGTCGAACAGCC
>JAITGT010000047.1 GCA_031280495.1 Eubacteriaceae bacterium | reverse complement strand
ACGCAGGCCAGAAAGGCGCCTTGAAACACCAGGTTGCCTTTCTGCGCAGCTATGCCAACGGCAAAGGGATTATCCTTGATGACGTAATAACGGATATTGGCAGCGGGCTTGACTATAGGCGCAAAAAGTGGAATGCGCTTCTTGAAGAAGTGCTGGACAGCCAAATTGACACAATTTATGTAGCCTTTAAGGACAGATTTGTGCGCTTCGGCTATGAGTGGTTTGAACGGCTGTGCATGGCGTTTGGCACAAATATTGTTGTCTTAAACAATCCCGATTTGTCGCCGCGGGAAGAAATAGTGGAAGATTTGGCGGCCGTCATGCATGTTTTCAGCAGCCGCATACATGGGCTGGAGAAGTATAAAAAACAGATAGAGGGCGACAAAAGCATTGCGGGCGCGCTCAAAGCCGACAGCGAAACAAAAGCCGAAGGCTAGCCAAACAGCCAACGGCGAAGGCCGCGCTGCGCGCCTGCACATCCCCTGTGCCCTCTGCGCCCAGGAAAGCGATTCAGTTGGCATGCAGCTGCGCAAAGTGCGCCGCTGAGGCTTTTTCCAAAACCGCGCGCTGGGAAAATGGCATTGCCAGCGCTAGCGGCGGTTCGTCTGAGCGAGAGTGAGGGACTTAGAAAAGGAGCGGGCATGCCTGCAGGCGCCGCGCCCTATGCAGGCGGCCCGCAGCTGCAGGCATGGGAACAGCCCTCTTTTAAAGCCCAGGCGAAAAGCGCCCTCACGGACGCTGCGGCGCGCGTGATGCGGCCAGCCTGCCTTCTTATCCGGTGAACGAAAAGAGGCAAGATCGGGCCATCTCGCCCTGCTTCGCCTTCGGCGCATTCAAGCGGCAGCGTTCGCGCTGCAAAAAACTTCGAGGCATTGCCCGGAAGAAACATGCATTCCTTCGCAAAATCTGCTTTAGCGGCACAAAACGCTCTCGCAGCGGCTTGTTTGCGCGCATATGCTGGCAACAGGTTTATCCAAGGAGCGCTTGCGCCGCCTGCATCGAGGGAGGGATGGCAGCGCCAGGCATGCGAAAACCATGGACTGCCCGCAGCGCCTGCCTTAGGAGAGTTTAGGGCTGCAACTCTGTGAAGCAGGAATTCGGCGCCGCCTGTCGGGGCAAATGCCTAGACGCCATTGAACAGGCTAAAAATATGTCTAGAAGAATGGGAAATTAGGTATGCAGAGGCCGTCTTTGGATCTAAGGGATCTTGCGCTATGCGATGACATTTCGCCTTACCTTGACGAAAGCGGGAAGGTGGACGAGAAAGCAATAAAGTACACGCTCTTTCGAAACGCTGCGATCATGGGGGCTGAATTTGTCAACACAGATTTTTCAGACGTAAAGTTTGAAAAGTGCAGGTTCTCCCATTCAGCCTTTCGCAAATGCTCTTTTTCCAACACAAGCTTCTCCAACTGCGACATATCAAACACAGAATTTGTGGACACAAATCTGTCGCTCACTGAATTCGTCGGCTCGAAATGCCTGGGATCATCGTTCTATAAATGCGTAATGCGCAATTTCGCGCTGGAAGATTCCAACTTTGGCCTGGCAAACTTCAACTCCTGCCGCTTTGCCGGTTTTCTGGTGCGCGACACAGACTTTGCAAACGGCTTTCTTTGCGAGTCCACGCAAAAGCAGTCCGCTTTCGAAAATGTCAACTTTGCTGGGGCCAGCTTTGTCAACACGCTGCTAAACGGGGTCGATCTGGCAAGCTGCGTTTTGGAAGGGGCCGTCTTTTCAGACAATATTAAGGAGCTGAAAGGGGCAAGCATAGCCTTTCTGCAATGGATTCCCTTTGCCCGCCATTTCGGCGTAAAGATCCTCTAAGCCATAGCAGGGACAGAAGAATAAGCGAAGAAAGGATAGGCCGCTTGGCGCCTTCCCGAAAGCTGGGGGCGCGCGGCCGCATAGCCATGGACAGGCTTGAAACACTGAAGAGGGCGAAAGAATACATCGACAGCCTGGCGGTTGGCGTCGACCCCATCACAAAGGAAAAAATGCCCGAAGACGCAACACTTGCCAACGTTCGCCTCGCGCGCTGCTTCTTTTTTGTCTCGGATGTACTGCAGGAAGCTATTGCCAATGCAGGCGCTGCCCAGCGGGCGGGAAAGGGCCCGCTTCCCTTTCGGATGGCAGAGGAAGAAAAAGAGAGAGTGGAGATCTCGCAGGATCCCGTGCAGATTACGAAATTTTGCGAGAGGGTTAACGCCTGCATCGACCCCGGCTCTTCCGGCAAGCTGAAAGTGGCTGCGTTTGGGAAATGGCTCGTGAAGAACGGCATGCTGGCAGTCGTGGAGATCCAGGGAAAGAGCCAAAAATCTGTGACCGAAGCGGGAAAGGCGCTCGGCATTAACGCTGAGCCCCGAAATTTTGACGGAAGGGAATACATAAGCGTCACATACAGCGAGCAGGCGCAGAGATTTCTGCTCAGCCATTTGGATGAGATTGCTGACATTTCGAACGGAAAGCAGGCCTAAGGCAGCAAAGCGGCTTCTCCCTGGGCCTTCCAAATATTCCTGCCTGCCCTGCCGAATGCAGAGCAAAATAGGGCGGATCGCCTTTTTTTCCCTTGCCTCTCTCGCTGAAAACCCTTTCGGCAGCGGCGCAAAAAGGGGATTGGGCGCCGTCTTGCACCCGGCAGGCCAATTCGCCCAGAGATCAGGCATGCAGGCGGAGAGCTTTTGAAGCCAGCGCGACTGTGAGGGCGCAAACAAAAAAAAGCGCCCTAGGCCAAAATAGCAGGGAGCCTTGCCGCGAAGCTGCGCAGGGCGCTCTTTGAAGATCAGATTATGGATTGAAAAAAAGCCGCGCCTGCGGCTTTTTTTATGCATTTTGCGCTTTTTGCCTTCTTTGCGCCTGAGCAGCTTCGGCCTCAATCATCGACTTGACTTTCATCAGGCGAATGACATTCGACCTTTCATTTTCGTCCAGCTTCATGACAATATACTTGATGGTCTCTTCCAGCTGGGGAATGGTCATATACTCCAAGGCGTTCACCCTTCGCCTTGTCTTTTCGATCTCGTCGGTCAGGAGGTTGCAGCTCTTCTCGATCTCGCCCAGCTCCAGCAGCTTTGGAAGGATGCTGTTGAGCTTAAAGATAGCCCGATCCAATTCGTCCGAAGTGCCGAGGAATCCGTAGGGGTAGATGCCCCCCTCGCCGCCGCCTTCCCCGCTGCCCATGACAAATTCCATCTTTGGCACCTGAACAGACAATAGATGCTTCGTCGACACTTCCAGAGCGATCGTTTCGACCGGATACATCACGGCCTCTTCCAGGAAGTTGTTGGAAACGAGCGCTCCTACCATGACAAAATCTTTGTAAGCCGCAATCAGCTCTTCCTCAACCGACTTTCTGAGCTCGTTGTTGCGCTTGACAAGGTCGATGAATTGGCGCATAAGCTCATCCTGCTTGTCTTTGAGGAGCTTGTGGCCTTTTCTGGCCGTCCCAAGCCTTGTCTTGAGTTTTGTGAGCTCCATTCGGTTTGGATTGACGTTTAGCCTAGCCAATAGCTTTCACCGCCTTTGCTTTATGCCGGCATATATTTCTCAAGGTATTCGTCGCGCACCCTCTTGAGCTCGGTGCGCGGAAGCATCTTGAGCAGCTCCCACCCAATAGTGAGCGTCTCCTCAATGGAGCGGTTTGAGTCAAAGCCTTGGTTGATATACCTCTTCTCAAATTCGTCGGAAAACTTGGCAAACACTTTGTCCGTGTCGGACAGCGCAGACTCGCCGAGGATAACTGAAAGCTCCTTTGCGTCCTTGCCAGAGGCGTAGGCGGCAAAGAGCTGGTTCATTGTGTCCGCATGGTCTTCCCTCGTCTTGCCTTTTCCGATGCCCTTGTCCTTAAGGCGCGAGAGGGATGGAAGCACGTCGATGGGCGGATTGATGTTTGCGCGGTAAAGGTCGCGGGACAGGATGACCTGCCCTTCGGTGATATAGCCGGTTAGATCAGGAATGGGGTGGGTCTTGTCGTCTTCCGGCATGCTCAGAATTGGGATCTGCGTGATCGAGCCTTCCCTGCCCTTGATTCGGCCTGCGCGCTCATATAGGGAAGCAAGGTCGGTGTAGAGATATCCGGGATAGCCGCGGCGGCCGGGGACCTCCTTGCGGGCAGCGGAGATTTCGCGCAGAGCCTCGCAGTAGTTCGTTATGTCGGTCATGATGACAAGAATATGCATGTTCTTCTCATAGGCGAGGTACTCAGCCATCGTGAGGGCCATGCGGGGTGTGGATATGCGCTCAACCGCCGGGTCGTCCGCGAGGTTCATAAACAATACAGCGCGGTGAATTGCGCCTGTGCGCGTGAAGTCTTCTATAAAGAACTGGGCTTCTTCGAACGTGATGCCAATGGCGGCAAACACAACCGCAAAGCTGGAGTCCGTATTCAGCACCCTTGACTGCCTGGCAATCTGCGCGGCCAGCTCTTTGTGGGGCAGGCCGGAGCCGGAGAACACAGGAAGCTTTTGGCCGCGGACAAGAGTGTTTAGGCCGTCAATGGCGGAAACGCCCGTTTGAATGAACTCGGACGGGTAGTCGCGGGAGACAGGGTTGATTGGCACGCCGTTGATGTCGCGCCTTTCATCAGCGATGATGTTGGGCCCGCCGTCTTTGACGCGGCCCATTCCGTCGAAGACCCTTCCAAGCATGTCTTCCGAAACGCCCAAGGTTTGCGGGCGGGAAAGGAACTTCGCCTTTGATCCCTGGGGGTTGATGCCCTGGGAACTGGCGAAAAGCTGGACGACCGCCTGGTCGCCGTTGACTTCCAAAACCTTGCCGGAGCGTATTTCGCCTGACTGCGTCTCAATTTCGACAAGCTCGTCGTACTTGACGCCTTCAACCTTCTCGACGACCATCAGCGGGCCAACTACCTCGGTTATCGTTTTGTATTCTTTAGGCATTCGTAACCGCCTCGCTTTCTATCAGCTCGCTGATTTCACGGGTGATCTGGGCGATCAGCTCATCAAGCGAGTTTAGGTTTTCCGTTGCAACGTACTTGGCGCGGGCGATGGTTTCGCGCACCTCAAGCGCCAAAATCTTCTTAAGGTAGACGCCGGAGGTCAGCGCGCGCGAGGCTTCTTCTCCAAAGTGAAGAACGGCTTTCAGCATCTTGTACTGCTTTTCAAGAGGGGCGTAGCTGTCGATATCGTTGAAAGAGTTCTGCTGGAGGAAGTCTTCGCGAATGGATTTCGCCACTTCAAGCTTCAGCTGGTCGGACTCGCCCAAAGAGTCGTAGCCGACTAAGCGGACGATTTCGTTCAGCTCAGACTCATCCTGCAAGAACATCATCGCCTGGTTGCGGAATACGCTAAAGTCGTCGTGGACATTTGCGTCAAACCACGCCATCGCCTCCGTGTTGTACAGCGAGTACGAGTTCAGCCAGTTGATGGCTGGGAAATGCCTTTGGTATGCCAATGAGGAGTCAAGGGACCAGAAAACTTTGACGATGCGCAGAGTCGCCTGCGTGACTGGCTCGGAAAGATCCCCGCCAGGGGGCGAAACGGCCCCAATGGCCGTCAGGGTGCCTTTGCGCCCATCGGATCCCAGGCACACAACATTGCCGGCCCTTTCATAAAACTCAGACAGGCGGCTGCCCAGGTATGCCGGGTAGCCTTCTTCGCCAGGCATTTCCTCAAGGCGGCCGCTCATTTCTCGAAGGGCTTCCGCCCAGCGGGAGGTAGAGTCCGCCATCAAAGCAACAGAGTATCCCATATCGCGGTAGTATTCCGCGATGGTGATTCCGGTATAGATGGATGCTTCGCGGGCGGCAACCGGCATGTTGGACGTGTTTGCGATGAGAATGGTGCGCTTCATGAGAGGCTCGCCGGTGGTTGGGTCAATCAGTTCCGGGAACTCATTCAAAACGTCGGTCATTTCGTTTCCGCGCTCGCCGCATCCGACATAAACGACGATCTCCACATCGGACCATTTCGCAAGCTGGTGCTGAATGACTGTCTTGCCTGAGCCAAAAGGGCCAGGGACGCAGGCAGTGCCCCCCTTTGTGATGGGAAAGAACGTGTCCACCACCCTTTGGCCGGTAATCATTGGCCGCTCCGGCGAGAGTTTCTGCTTGTATGGGCGGCTGATGCGCACGGGCCATTTCTGCATGAGGGACAGTTCCACATCGCCTTTTGCCGTTTCCAGCACCGCCACGGTCCCATCGACGGTGTAGGAGCCGCTCTTTATTGACTTTATTTTGCCCGCCGCGTTCGGCGGAACCATAATCCTGTGGGTGACAATGTTGTTTTCGGGCACGGTGCCGATGATGTCGCCTGCTTCAACAATGTCGCCAGCCTTCGCTGTGGCGCTAAACTCCCATACTCTCTGCCTGTTCAGGGAGAGAACGGTGACGCCGCGCTCAATGAAATCGCCAACGCCTTCGCGGATGGCTTCCAGTGGGCGCTGGATTCCGTCAAACATGGATTCGAGGAGCCCAGGGCCAAGCTCAACGCTCAAAGGCTCTTCGGTCGTCACAACGTCTTCTCCAGGCCCAAGCATCGAAGTTTCTTCATAAACCTGGATGGACGCCTGATCGCCGCGCATTTCGATGATCTCTCCGATCAGGTTCTGCTTGGACACGTGCACAACATCATAGACGCGGGCGCTTCCCATGCCTTCCGCTACAACCAATGGCCCCGAAACCTTAATCACTTTTCCGACTTCCATAAATGCTCCTTTCCGAAATGTTAGTCAAGTATATTGATGCCGACCGCTTTCTCGACGTTGGAGCGGATCCTTGCCATTCCAATCCCAAGAGAGCCTTTATTGGACGGAATCAGTATAATTGCGGGAACCAATGACTCATTGTAGCGATCGATGGTCTCATTGACCGTTTGCGCAATCTGCTCTGTAACAAAGATGATGCCATACTCGTCTTTGGCTAGAGCGTCAATCAGCTTTCTCGTCTGCTCGGCGTCGTCTTCCGAGGCAGCAAAGACGGAAAAGCCAAAGGCGCGAAAGCACAGGACAGAATCGCGGTCGCCGACCACAGCAACCTTATGCATAGTTGTCACGCAGCCTTTCCCGAATGCCCTCTGCCTTAAGGCCGTTTATTTTGCCTGCGAGAATCAGCCGAATCTGGCGGATCTCATTCTCTTTGTTTAAGATATAGCTGAATAGGATTTCCGGGCCAAAGGCAACATATTTTGACTGTTTTGCAAGGGCGATGAGCTCATTGTCGAATTGCTTTTCCAGATCGGAAAAGTTCCCTTTGCGAGGGAAAGAGTCCATGCCCTTTTGAATGGAAGGCCCGAAGTATTGAAACCTCAGGGCATTGGCCATCTCTTCTGGCTCCCTGTCATAATTTGCGGACAGTTCGGCAATGGGAACCATGCCGCCTGGAACAAGGCTGGCAGTGGCAAAACGCAATGTCTTTTTCATGTTTTTGGCCCTGAGCAGAGCCTTGACATTGTAAAAGTCTATAGAATGGAGAAGGTAGTCAAGGGCGAAGCCAAAATCCGCCGCTTTGGCCACAGCCAGCTGGTGGGCAAACATTGCTTTGTCTGCGCCCACGTCGATGCCCTGCGGGTCGCCTGTTTCGCGAAAGGCGCCGACAAGGGAGTCAATTGCCTCGCGGCAGTATTCCGGAAGGCTGTGCGTGCCCTTTTCCTTTTGGGGGATAAAGGAATAGCCTTCCTTTTTTTCCTCTTCGCCGCCCCCGCCCTGCAAGGCAATCTCTTGGGCGGCGTAGGCTTCAATGTCGGAAGGGCTCACGCCGCTTGCCCGGACATACATGGATTCCGCGCTGCCCGGAACTGGGTTAAAAGCGGCTTTGAGGGCCGCTTTCATGTTGTGGTAATCGTATCTGTGGCTCAGAATGTCTACGACGGCGCTGTTCTTTTCCCCAGCAAGCTGGTACATAGCGCCATACAGCTTTTCGAGGGAGTCTTTGAGGACGCCTTCGTACTCCCCCACAATCCGCAGCTGCGAAAAATCGTATGAGGTCGCCTGGGAGAGCGCCCTGAGGCACTCTTCCGCAGTCTGGCTGTCCAGCGCGCGCTCAATGCTCTCTGCGCTTAAAACCCTGGTCTCCATTACCCGAAGCAGCGCGGACATTTCAACGAAATCTTCCGCCCTCAAGATGGAGCCCCTTTCCCGAACAGAATCTCAAGAACCGTGCCCTCCGTCTCAAAGCGGTAGTACTCCAAAAGAGCCTCAAATGTGTTGTTTCTCTCTATGCCGCCTTTGACGAGCACAAAACCGCCAGATATGTCGCGCTCGCCAGAATAGAGGGCTAGGTTGCCCTTCTGGCCCTTCTGCCTAAGGTGATCGTTTAGCCAGCCGATATCCGCAAATTCGTATCTTTTGGGAAGAATGATCTCTCCTCCGTCCGGGCTAAAGGAAGAGACAGCCTCTTTTGCGTAATCCATGAACCTTTCCTTGCTCATGGCGTTCAGGCGCTGCAATGCGGCCTGGTAGGCTTTGTCAATGGTCTCCTGCTTTGCGGAAAGCACCATGTTGCGCGCCTTTTGCTTTTCGTCTTCAAGGATGCGCTCTCCGGCTTGCCCGGCCTGCCTTTCTGCCGCCGCCAGCGCATTGGATTTTTGCGCCTCAACGGAAACTGCCATGTCAGAGAGGATTTTCTCGGCGTCGGAGTGGGCCTTTGCCTTGATCGCTTCGGCCCTCTCCTGCCCTTCCCTTTTTATTCGGCTTACGAGGCCATCTAAATCAGCCATCCGCAGCCTCCTTTATGCGCCGAACGCAGTGTTGTAGGTGACGAACAGCATTATGATGGAAGAAACGAAGCCAAGGATAGCGTACGTCTCAACGATTGCGGAGAAAATGATGCCCTTTGTTGAGTGCGCCGGGTTCTTGGCAAGAATCTGCAGGCCGGCCGTTGCAACCTGCGCCTGGTGGTTAGCAGAGATAAGTCCAAGAATGGCGACGGGAAGCGCTGTGACAAACAGGTAAATGCCTTGCGCGAGCGAAAGCGCGGGGTTGATCTGCAGTGCGATAAGGAAGCCGATGATGAAGCCATAAAGGCCCTGGGTGCCAGGGAGAAGCTGAAGGATAAGCGCTTGGACGAATTTGTCCGGCTCTTCGCTGATGAGGCCGGCAGCCGCCTTGCCCACCATGCCGCATCCTTTTGCGGAGCCGACGCCAGCGAGGAAGATAGCGATAAACGCTCCGAGGGCGGCAAACGAAACTCCGCCGTAGGTGTTCAGAAATTCGCCGAAAGATTGTGCCTGAGTCATTTTCTTTACCCTTTCTACTTAACTGTGATATATTTGTTTTTCATTTGAAACGGCTCATAAACTGTTCCGCCGCCGTTATAGAATTTTCCAAAAAACTCAACATAGGTAAGCCTGCATGTGTGCACGTACGCGCCGAGCGCGCCAAGCCCCAGATCCAAAATGCCTCCGAAGCCTGAGATCAGGATGCCGCCGATCTTTCCGCCAATGCCGCCGGAATTCCACACAAGGCCGGCCATCATGTTGAAAGAGTAGGCAATGTAGGCGCCGGAAAGCATAAGCGCAACAATGCGCGTGTAGGAAATGAGGTCGCCCACATATCCGGTGAGCCCATAGACCGTATAAAGGCCATTGCCAATCTTGCCGCCGATGGAAGGCGACGTTCTCCCGGCTGTCAGCCCAATGCCCGCCATCCCTGCGTAAAGGATATAGAGGAGAATTTTTGAAAGGGACTCCCTGGGCACGCCCGAAAACGCAGGAAGAATGCTCGCCACGTTCAGGACAAGGGCCACGCCGTCCAGGATGACGATGATAAAGAACAGCGAGTCAAAGATCGCGCTCCAGAAATCCCCGTTCTTGATGGCGGTGAAGGCTTTGACGATCAGGCCGAAAACAAGGTGGACAACGCCGAAGCCTACAGATAGGCCAAGCATAAAGACGATATCTCGCTGCGCGTCCAATATTGGCTTGTGGCCGCCGTCTGCCGTGGGCAGGGGGGCGAAGAAGGTAAAGCCAAAGAAGCTTCCGTACAGAAAGCCCGCTGCAACCGTTGCCAGCCCAAGGCACAGAAAAAACTGAAGGAAAGACCTTGTAGACGGCTTCAGTTTCACTCTGAGCAAAACGAAGCCGGTTGCGATGGCGATCATGAGGCCGTATGCCACGTCGCCCACCATCAAAGCAAAGCTTGCCATATAGAACGGCGCGAGGATGGGCGTCGGATCCTGTTCGTTGTACTGCGGAAGGGAATACATCTGGGTAATGCTTTCAAACGCGGTGACTATCCTGTTGTTTTTCAGCTTGATGGGCACGTCTTCCGCATCCCGCTTGACGTCTTCGGACTCAAGGTAGTAGTCGTCCCCGCACTCGCCTTCGACGATGGCGACAAACGCGCCGTACTGCCCGCTGGGAACCCACCCTTCAATGAGAAGCGTGGACGCGGTGCGCAGGAAGCGGGAGGCAATCTTCTCCCTCTCCAAGAGGGAAGCGTTGCAGTCCGCCGCTGTCCGAAGCTTGTTGTACTCCCCCGCGAGCTCCTTCTTGGAGGCTTCCGCCTGTGCTTGGCGCTCGCGCAGCCCTTCTATCCTCTTTTTGCCGGAAGCAATGGCCTCTGCAGGAACAGCGGAAAAGGAAAGGGCTGTGCGCAAGAAGCCGTTCTCCTTGGCGAAGGCCAGCGCCTCGTCCAGCTCTGAAGCCGGGACAATGGCCAAGGCAAGAACGTCTTCTTTGATCTCTGCTGCGGGCTCTATCCACGAGTCAGGAAAAGCAGAGGCAAGCGCGGCTTTGAAAATTTGGTAGGAACTTTTTGGCACTGTGCCAAAGAATGCTTTTGCATAGCGGAATTTTTCGAGATCGCGAGGGCTGCAGTCGAGGCTCTTGTAGGCTTGCAGGCCCTCTATCTCGCTTGCCAGCCGCGCCGCTTCGCTCTTCGCCTGGGCTATCTCCTCGTCCAGCTCCTTGATGCGCTTGAGAATGGGCGAAGAGTCAAAATTGGCAAGAAAGCGGTCGAACTCTTCAAAGGGCATTTCTTTTTCGTCCACAGCCATGCCCGCCAGGCCCTTTCGCTTTTCCACGTAGGGCTCCAGTTGGGCTATGGCGCTTTCAAGGGCTCCCAGCTCCGCTTCATAAAGATGGGCGTTTTCGCCCGCCACGCCTTTTGAAATGCGCTTTTGGCCTTCTTCCTCCGGGATCTCCTCAATGTTTTTAAACTGCGCCTGGCCAAAAACCTGAAGGCTTTTGAGCAGGCCCGCTTTGTGGCTTTCCGTCGTGTAGAGCGCGAAGCTCTTCATTTCAACGATTGCCATCGCCAGAGAGTATCCTTTCCGTAATGAAGCTCACCGCTTTGTCAATCTTCTTCTTGTCCGCCTGGTAGACGGTGGAAATTTCCTTCTTGCTCTTTTGAAGAAGGGACTCGGCAGATTTCCGCGCTTTTGCCTCGGCATTGCGCACAACGTCTGCGCACGTTGCCTCAACAGCCGCCAAGAGCGCTTTTTGCTTTGCCTTTGCCTCTTCTTGGGCAGAGGAGGTGATGCTCTTGGCTTCGTCTTGCGCAGCGCGCACAAGCAAATCGACTTCGTCTTCGGCCGCGCGGATTGTTAGTATTGCTTCCTGGGCCATTTCGTTTTGCCACCTTCCTTTCCGGTGGGCCGGCGTCCGGCCGAGCCGCTGATTTTTGCCGCGCCGCAGTGCCGCAATTGGCGCTGCAGCGCATAGTTTGGCACAATTGTGAATTTGCCATATTTTCTGAATTAAATGTCAAAATCTATAGCGCAAACACAATGATTCTAGCAGAATGACGATTTATTGTCAATCTCAAGCGCCACGCTTACGACGCTTTGAGCCGGTAGATGGCCTTTTGGGGGCACTTTTGCACGCAGGTTCCGCACGAGGTGCACTTTTCGCTGTCAATTTTGGGCAGGTTGCCCTCGATCTCGATAGCGTCCGAGGGGCAGTTTTTCTTGCATATCCCGCAGGCGATGCAGCCGACTTTGCATTTGTCCTTTACCGTTTTGCCGCGATCTTTTGAATTGCAGAGCACTTCGACCTGCTTGTCGTAGGGAACGATTCGAATAATGCCTTTCGGGCATGCCTTTGCGCATTTCCCGCAGGATGTGCACAATTCCGGGTTCACCACGGCGACGCCTTCGCTGTTGACGGACAGAGCGCCAAAGGAACAGGCCTTTACGCAGCTTCCAAAGCCGAGGCAGCCAAATTCGCAGGCTTTGTCGCCGCCGAGAATAGCGGACGCCTGCTGGCAGTCTGTCGCCCCATAGTACTCATACTTCTTTAGGCAGCTGCCTTTGGCGCCGTTGCAGGAAACGACGGCAACGCGCTTTGTAGAGGAAGAAGGCTCAGCGCCCATGACCTTGGAGACTTTCTCTGCCACGCCAGATCCGCCGACGGGGCACTGGTTTGTGGGCGCGTCGCCTGCCACAATGGCGGCGGCGAGCGCGTCGCAGCCGGCAAAGC
>JAITGT010000027.1 GCA_031280495.1 Eubacteriaceae bacterium | reverse complement strand
GCAGTTTTTCGAGGTTTTTTTCTACGCTCTTGCGCCATGCAAAAGTGTATCTTCCCGCCCTTGACTCAAGCTTTGTCCCGTCCTGGTAAAGCGTTTCCCCGCCTGCCTCTCCCATTTCTTTGAGCGCCCTGGACATTTCAGCCTCTACATGATCAAGCGCTTTGCACAGCCTGGAGTGTATAAACCTGCCGATTGTGGAGTGGTGCGGCGGCCTGTCTCCGCCAAGCAGCCATATGAAGCCAGCGTCTTTTTTGCTCGCCTCCCCAATTGCGCGCTCGCTGCGGATTTTTTTCGCATAAGCCAGTATGACAATTTTTAGGCAATTTTTAGCTTTTTTGCGCAATCGAACGGATGCCTCCCAATACTGCTGTATGATTCGCCAAGAGGCGCCAAATCCATCCTGTCAACCATAGCCGACAGAGCCCTGGCCATTGCGTCAGCAGGCACAATAGCGCTCACTGCCTCTTGCATGGCGCGCTCTGGGGATATATAATTGTTGTAATTGAAGTCACGGTACTTTTTTTTCACAAAGTGATTTTAAGACAGCGGCGGGCCCCTTTCACGGGGCCCGCCGCTGTCTGTCATTATTTGCAGTTATTTCTGCGTATGCTGTTTTGCAACAGTCTCTTTTGCAACTACGCTTTTTCAGCCATCTTCTTATATTTTTCGAAGCGGCCTTTCGCGTCCAAGGCTGATATTGCAAAGAGTTCCTTAGCAATGTCGGGAAATGTCACTTCTAAAGCAGTGTAGCGCGTCTCCGTTTTGATAAAGTCCATAAAGCTCCCTGTCGGCTCTTTGCTGTCTAGGCTAAATGGGTTTTTGCCTTCCTTTTCAAGGGAAGGGTTAAATCGATAGTGATGCCAATACCCGCATTCGACAGCATTCTTTGCCTGCTGCACGCTTGTTCCCATACCCGATTTGATGCCATGGTTTATGCATGGGGCGTACGCAATAATAAGGGAAGGGCCATTGTATGAGGCAGCTTCTTTAACTGCCTTGAGCAGCTGGTTCATATCAGAAATGGAAACCTGTGCTACGTATACGTAGCCATAGGCTGCAGCCATCATGCCAAGGTCTTTTTTCTTAACCCGTTTGCCCTGTGCGGCAAATTTTGCAACAGCAGCGGTTGGAGTCGACTTGGAAGATTGCCCGCCTGTGTTAGAATACACTTCTGTGTCAAAAACAAGAACGTTGAGATCTTCCCCGCTGGCCAAAACGTGATCCAATCCGCCATAACCGATGTCATACGCCCATCCGTCCCCGCCAAACAGCCAAACGATTTTTTTTGCTAAATGCTCCCTATTTTCCAAAACATACTGAAAAACAGATTCAAGCCCTGTGGGGGCGGCTGTTTTCTCAATGGCGTTCAAAAGGGCCTGCGAAGCAGGCTGTGACTCTTCTTCTGAGTCAAAGGCCTCAAGCCAGGCTTTTGCCGCGCTTGCGGCGGACCCGCCTGCACTAGCAATTTCTTCTACTTTCTCCCTAAGGTCATTTCGCTGCTTCTTTACACTCAGGGCTATGCCGTACCCATACTCTGCATTGTCTTCGAAAAGAGAGTTTGCCCAAGCAGGTCCTTTGCCCAGGGCATTCTTCGTGTAAGGAATGCTGGGTGCGGACGCGCCCCATATTGAAGAGCATCCCGTTGCGTTGGCAATAAACATATGATCGCCAAACAGCTGGGTAAGAAGCTTTGCGTAGGGAGTCTCGCCACAGCCTTCGCAAGCTCCGGAGAATTCAAGCAAAGGCTGGCGAAGCTGGCTTCCCTTGACGGTAAAGCGGTTTTGCCCAGCATTTTTTACGGGCAGCCCTGACAGATAGTCCCAAATCTTCGCGTCGCTGTCCGCTTCGTCGATGGAATGCGCAACAAGGGCCTTTTCCTTTGCGGGGCAGACATTGATGCAGCTTCCACAGCCAGTGCAATCGCGTGGTGAGACCTGAATGCGAAACCGGTAGGGTTCCAGCGTTTTTCCATTCGCTTTTTTTGCCATAATTTTGATGGGGGAGCCGTCTACTTCGCTTTCTGTAAGAAGAAATGGGCGAATAGACGCATGCGGGCAGACAAAAGAGCACTGTGCGCATTGGATGCAGTTTTCGCTTTTCCATTCAGGCACTGCAGAAGCAATGTTGCGTTTCTCATACGCAGCAGTGCCAGCGGGGAAAATGCCGTCAGCCATGTCCACAAATGTTGAAACAGGCAGGCTGTCGCCTTTCTTGCGCACCATTGGGCGCAGCACCTTTTCGATGAATTCCGGCACGTCTGGCTCCTGTTTTGGCATGTCTTTTGCATTCGCCCATTCAGAAGGGATACTGACTCTGTTGAGCGAAGCAACGGCTTTGTCGATGCCTGCATAGTTCATTGCAACGATCTTGTCGCCTTTTTTGCCGTAGCTTTTGACAACTTCGTCTTTAAGGTACCGCTCTGCGTCTTCGTACGGAATCACGCCAGAGAGCTTAAAGAAAGCTGCCTCCATGATCATGTTTGTCTTTCTTCCAAGCCCAACCTCCGACGCGACGCCAGTTGCGTCAATGGTATAGAAGCTAATGCCCTTTTCCGCTATCTGCCTCTTGCAGTCATTTGGCATATTCTCTTCCAGCTCCTCTGGGCTCCAATTCGTGTTGAGAAGAAATATGCCGCCTTTTTTGAGGTCAGAAATCATGTCATACTGCTTTAGGTAGCTTGGCATGGAACAGGAAACAAAATCCGCTCGATCAATAAGGTAGGTAGAGCGAATTGGAGTGCGGCCAAAACGAAGATGTGAGCTGGTCAGCCCGCCTGATTTCTTCGAGTCGTAGTCGAAGTAGCCCTGCGCATACAGCCCGGAGTAGTCGCCAATTATTTTAATGGCGCTCTTGTTCGCCCCAACAGTTCCGTCTGAGCCAAGGCCCCAAAACTTGCAGCTGACTGTTCCCTCTGGAGAGGCGTCAATGCTCTCTGTGACGGGTAGGGAGAGGTTTGTGACGTCGTCAACAATGCCGATAGTGAAAGAATCCTTCAGCTCTCCTGAAAGCATGTCGAATACGGCCTTGATCTGGGATGGAGTCGTGTCTTTGGAACCCAGGCCATACCTTCCGCCAACAACCGCTGGCGCGCTGTCAACGCCATGGTAGACGCTGCGGACATCCAGGCAAAGTGGCTCAGCGGCTGCGCCTGGCTCTTTTGTGCGATCTAGGACCGCAATGCGCCTAACGCTCTTTGGAACAGCTTCGAAAAAGTATTTTTTGCTAAATGGGCGGTACAGATGGACTTTTACAAGCCCAAGTCTCTCACCTTTGGCCTGCAGATAGTCAATAGTCTCTTCAATTGCCTCGCATACAGAACCCATCGCGACTATGATATTTTCCGCTTCTGGATCGCCGTAATACTGGAAGGGCTTATACTGCCTTCCTGTCAGTTTGCCAATTTCGGACATATACTCGCTGACAACGTCGTCAATGTTCTCGTAGTAACGGTTTGACGCTTCTTTTTCCTGAAAGAATATGTCTGGGTTTTGCGCTGTCCCCTTTGTAAATGGACGCTCAGGGCTTAGCGATTTGCTGCGGAACCTCTTGAGGGCTCCCTCGTCTAGAAGCTTGGCGAAATCGCTGTAGTCGATAAGCTCAATGTTCTGGATTTCATGCGAAGTCCGAAAACCGTCAAAGAAATGCACAAAGGGGATCGAAGACTTAATGGCAGAAAGATGGGCAACCCCGCCAAGATCCATTGCCTCCTGCACGCTGTTTGACGCAAGCAGCGCAAATCCCGTCTGCCTGGCGGCCATAACATCGGAATGGTCTCCAAAAATGGAAAGGGCATGCCCAGCGATGGCGCGCGCGCTGACGTGGAAGACTCCAGGAAGCAGTTCTCCAGCTATTTTATACATATTTGGAATCATGAGCAGAAGGCCTTGGGAAGCGGTGAAAGTCGTTGTCAGCGCCCCTGCAGACAAAGAGCCATGCACTGCGCCTGCCGCTCCGCCTTCGGACTGCATCTCGACAACATCCACCTTTTGGCCAAAGATATTTTTCTGGCCGTTTGCCGACCATTCGTCAACTACTTCAGCCATGGTTGACGAAGGCGTGATTGGATAAATAGCCGCGACTTCGGTAAACGCGTAAGCCGTATAAGCAGCCGCGTTGTTGCCGTCCATCGTCTTCATCTTTTTTGACATTACTTCTCTCCTTATCAATTCTATGTAAATGCGCCGGATTCTGCCTTTCTCCAGCATAAAGCAGACTGCTGCAGTCAAAAGCAAGGAGCCCATAACAAGCGAGGCTAAGCGCAAAAAGAAAGGCCTTTGCAATAAAGGCCACAAAATCGCAGCGTTAGAGCGCGAAGCGGCTTGTCTTTTTGCGGGCGCGCTCTGCGCAAAATGCTGCACTGCAAAAGAAATAAGCAAGCTCATAAGCCGAGTTCTGTTTTAATGGCCATCTATCTAGGAGCGCTGTCGCCAGCGCCCTCAAGCGACTTACCATGAGCATCAGCGGGCCGCTGTCAACGCTCTCTTTTAGTCTTGCTCCGGATGGGGTTTACATGTCCGGACAGTTGCCTGCCCGCCTGTGCGCTCTTGCCGCACCCTTTCACCCTTGCCTAGGTTTCCCATAGGCGGTTTCCTTTCTGTTGCACTTTCCTTGGGGTCGCCCCCACCTGATGTTATCAGGCATCCTGCCCTGTGGAGCTCGGACTTTCCTCAGCCTTATAGAAAGGCTGCAGCCAAACGGCTTGCTTATGTTTAATCATAATAGCAGAAAAGCATTTATAGCGCAACCTTCAAGGGGGATGTGCAGACAAAACTAATGCTAAGGCACTAAATCGCTATCGATTATATAGAGCAAGCCTCTCATCGACCGCCATGAGCTTAGCCTGCTTGGAAGCTATGGCAACTTTGTCGGGCGATTTCGCGTGCCTGAGGCTGCCAAGGGCCTTCTCAAGCTCGCGCTTTCGGTGCAATAGATAGCTGCGGTAGCGCTCGCTTCCCTCAAGAGCGGGCCTAATTGGAAAGACTGCTTCTTCCTCTGTCAGGTTTTGAGCGGGCGATGCGCTTTCAATTCGAAGAATGGGATAAAAAATGTGCCCATCCTGGACATAGTCGCTCTGCGCCACACCATAGCCCTTTTCAGCCAAGAAGAGGCGAACCTCGTCGCCAAGGCTTTGCGGCCCGAGAACGAGCGATGGAAAGCTCTTTGCCTTGTCCCCCGCTTCCTCTAAAATACGGATGATGGCAGCCCCGCCCAAGCCTGCGATGCACACGCAGTCTGCCTCGCCTTCGCTGAGCGGGCCAAGCCCGCATCCAAAACGAAAATCGCATTTGTCTTCAAGCCCAAAATAAACAGCGTTGGCCCTTCCATTCTCAAGCGGGCCTTTTTTGGCGTCTATCGCTATTACACGCTCCGTCTTGCTATTTATGAGCATCCAAAGCGGAAGGTAGGCATGGTCAGATCCAACATCGGCAAAGACTCTGGCTTTACCTACAAAGGCAGCAATGGCGGCGAGGCGCGCGCTAAGGTGAATTGTGCGCATTTTTCTCCCTATGCTAATTGTGATGACAGCAGTAAAGACTTTTCTTGACTTTTCTGAAGCAATGGGTATAATGAAAAAACAGGCGTTCCTCAGTAGCTCAATCGGTGGAGCAATCGGCTGTTAACCGAAAGGTCGTAGGTTCGAGTCCTACCTGAGGAGCCATTTTTTATTGCCCAAAAATAGCGGTTAACGAAGCATCCGCTATTTTTTTCTTTTTTCCAGGCCTCTTTTCACTCCATCCCTTTGCCTTTCAGCAGAAGCAGGCCTGCCAGCCGCCTTTTTTTGCATCGGCCGGAAGCCACCTTTGTGGGAGCCTGCTTTTGAAGGTGCTCTCTCTTCTGCTGCTACTGCGCTCTGACGCGCTGTCGCGCCAATCAGCGCCTTTCCCGCCAGGGCGCGGGATGTCGGCCTGTGCCCTGGCGCATGGATAGGCTTTCCGATTTGAGCAGCATGCAGTTTTTTCGCGCCTGATCCCCTTCTGGCTGAATGCTCGCCGGCTCTTGCGCCCTTGATCCTGCCTGGATGAGATTCCATGCTCTTTTCCAGATTTTTTTTCGCTTCACTTTCGCTGGACAGATAGGCAACCTCTTTTGATGTCAGTCTGCGGTACTGGCCTGGCCTAAGGCCCTCTATGCCAACTCCGCCTTCGCTAACGCGCTTCAGGCTGACAACGGAAGCGCCAACTGCCTCAAACATGCGCCGAATTTGGCGGTTTTTCCCTTCCTTAAGGGTTATGGAATAAACAGGAAATTTCCCTGAATGCACATGCAGAAGCCTTACCAGCGCCGGAGACGAGGATTCGCCGCCACCCAGGTTGACCCCGCGCCTAAGATCGGCAATGTCCTCAGACGTCACTTTTCCTGAAACAGACGCTTCATACGTCTTTTCTTTCTCAAAGCGCGGGTGTGTCAGCCTAAATGCAAAATCCCCGTCGTTCGTGAGAAACAGCAATCCTTCACTATCTTTGTCCAGCCTTCCGACTGGGTAAATTCTTTCCGTTTCCTCTTTCACGAATTCAACGACAGTCTGCTCTTGAAAAGGTGTTGAAACAGCGCTGATCACTCCTTTCGGCTTATTGATGACGTAATAGACTTTTCTTGACATCTTGAGCGGCTTGCCGTCTAAACGGACATCGTCTTTCTTTTCGTCGACCTGAAAAGAGAGGCTTTTTATAACGGACCCGTTCACGCTAACGCGCCCCCCAAGAATCATCGGCTCCGCTTTGCGCCGCGAAGAAATGCCGCATTTTGATATAAACTGATTTATACGCACAGTATTGCCCACCCATTTTGGCTTTTCAGATTAGCCACTGCCTGGTTTGGCAGGCTGCAAGCAGCTGTTTGGCATTAAGTCCAAAGCAACGGCAGCTTTTTTGCCGATGCATGACACCATTATACAGCGGCAGCGGAGAAAAAGCTATCGGCAGTTTCCCCAGCGCCGCGCCATGGCTTAGCCCATGCCGCCTAAGCAGGGGCGGCATGGATGCGCGGGAACTAAGCGCGATTTAAGGGTGCTTTGACTGAAAGAAACAGAAATGTGCTATAATGAATCGTTATTTTTCAGCACAAAGGATGTGCAAAATGAGCGGAGGGGCAGATGGGCAGGCATTTTGTCTTTGAAGGGCACGACACAGTGGAATTAGCAGCAAAGTATGGCACGCCGCTATATATCATGAGCTTTGATCGAATTGCGAGAAGTGTTTCTTCTATTCGGAGGGCATTTGAAATAAGCGGGCTGGAATATGGCATTAATTACGCTGGCAAAGCGTTTCTGAATACGGCAATGTGCAAAATCGCTGACATTCTTGGCATTAATTTGGATGTTGTGTCTGGAGGGGAGCTCTATACGGCTCTTCAAGCCGGCTTTCGGCCAGAGCGCATTACTATGCACGGCAGCAACAAGTCAGAGCGGGAAATGCGCGAGGCCGTCGAGGCGGAGGTCGGAACTATTACAATCGACAGCCTGTACGAGATTGACGTGCTCAACGACATAGCACAAATGCTTGGGAAAACGCAAAATGTGCACCTTCGGCTCTCGCCTGGAGTCGAGGCGCATACTCATGAATACGTCCAGACTGGACGTATTGACTCAAAATTTGGAATTCCCATCAGCATGGGCGCAAGGGCCGCCCGCAAGACGCTTGAAAAGAGCAGCCTGCGCCTCACAGGATTGCACTGCCATATAGGATCCCAGATAACGAATGCAAAGCCTTTTTCCATCGCTCTCGCTGCGATGGTCGAAATGTGCTACAATATTAAAGAAATGGGCTGTGAAATCTCAGAGCTCAACATAGGCGGAGGCTTTGGCATCAATTACCTTGCGGATGAGCCTATCTTCGATGTAGAAGATCTCTTTCCAAGAATGGCGTCGTATCTGCATGAACAGGCAGGCGCGCTTGGAATCGCTATACCAAAGATCATTGTTGAGCCCGGCCGCTATATCGTCGGCAAAGCCGGGATTACGCTTTACACAGTGGGCACAATAAAAGAGATCCCATATCTACGCAAGTACGTAAGCGTGGACGGAGGGATGACGGACAATCCAAGGCCTGCTCTCTATAATGCAGTCCATTCAGCGTGCGTTGCAAACCGCTACGATGAAGAACCCACAGATTTAGTGACCATCAGCGGAAAGTGCTGTGAAACAGACACACTAATAAAAGACGTTCTGCTCCCGGTCGCGAATCCAGGCGACATTCTCGCCATAATGGACACGGGCGCATATAACTATTCCATGGCCAGCCACTACAACCGGCTTCCTACCCCTCCCGTGGTGCTTCTTTCGGGCGAGCGGGATGATCTTATCGTTAGGCGAGACACTTACGAAACGCTTGTCGTCAACGACATGGTGCCTTCTTGGCTGGCTTAGAAAGGCTCTTTCAGCAGATGTTTGAAAACTTCGATCCCGAAGTGGCGCTTACCTACGCTGCTCTCTTCGTCTTTGGCCTGTTGGCCATGACACTGCACGAATGCGCTCACGGCTATGTCGCATATCGCCTCGGTGACACAACAGCAAAGGACGCTGGCCGCCTAACCCTCAACCCTATCAAGCATATTGATCCCATTGGGCTTGCCTGCATTATCTTTTTTCGCATTGGGTGGGCAAAGCCAGTCCCAGTTGACAGCCGAAACTTTAAGAACAGGCGCTCCGGAATCCGCCTGGTAAGCATCGCGGGGCCTTTGGCCAACGTGGCGCTTTGCTTTGTTTGCCTTGCAGGGCTCAAAGTATCTCTGAACTTGAACAGCGAGGCTGGCGCTATTGTGTTTTTCAATGGACTGGCTCTCAACGTCGGGTTTGCCATATTTAACCTGTTTCCTTTTCCTCCGCTGGATGGATCAAAAATTCTCTTTTCTTTCCTTCCAGAAAAGCTGGAATACTATTTTTACCGCTACCAAAATGTGCTTTC
>JAITGT010000009.1 GCA_031280495.1 Eubacteriaceae bacterium | reverse complement strand
TTTAAATCTGGGGAACCCGAACTTCTCTTTGCCGCGAAAATGCTTCATGGCATTGGCAAAACCGTTTTTTATGGCTAGCTGAACGGCGCATTTCGTTGCTTCGCGCATCCACGGGTATTTTTCCTTTTTTAGCGCGTTCAGTTCTTTTCGGTATTCGCCTTCGCTTGTTTTCCCGCCTTTTGCCCTTAGGGCTTCGCGCAAAGCAGTTTCAGCTTTTGCAATGGCTGTCCGGCGCTCTTTCTTAGCCTGTTTTTTGATTTTGCATTATCCGGGCTGCAATCGGCTGTTCTTGCTTCGGCAAGCGCTGGCGATTCAGGCATGCCGGCGTGTTCGCTTGTCCATTTTCCTAATGCCCAGTTGCCCAGTTATAGGCGAACCGCGCCGCCCCGCATGCTTTCCGAAGATATGTTTCCTGCTCGTTATTCGGGTATATCCTTATTTTGTGCGCCCTCAGCACTGCCCGCCGCCGCCTTTGCCGCGCCTTCCAATAATTTCTTGCTCTTATTGCTCCTTGGCCCATATAAGCGGGCTGAGAATGCTGTGGCTGTTTCCAGCGCTCCTGAAGCCGGCTCTTCCCCAAATGACGGCTCGCCGCCTTTGCTGGCAATCGCCGCTTCTGCATTTTTTGCTTCGCAAATAGAATATTGCGGGCACACACGGCACCGCGGCGTTTTCGCCTTCAAAACGATCATGCTTTGCCTGCATTTATGGGCGGCAGCTTCCGCGCCATGGCGAACACATAAGAGAAAGCTGTCGAAATGTGAAGTTCCAGCATTTGTCGCAACGAGCTACTCCGCCTGCTGGGACCCAATCGGTTTGCACTATCCCCTTTTCATTCCATGTGCATGCGCGCGACTGCTTTTCCCCATCCATACGGATTTGCCATGCCTGTGTTTATTTCATATTCCTCTAGAAATACATCTCGCCTGCTGGACGTATTTTTGCTTTTTATGTGTTCAGCCTTTTTTCGCATTGCCAAGCAGCTGCCGATGCGCAGGAGCGGGCGTTTTTTGTTGGAATGCCCCAAGCACGTGCTGATGGCATTGCGGACAGTCTCGCGGCTGCAGCTGCAGTTTGTCGAAAGCCATCAAAATTGCCGTCAGCTGATCCACCCCAGCTTCCAGCCTAACCATGGCTATGCCCCAACGCTGGCTTGCGGCCCCAGATCTTCGCGCTGACACATGATTGGCAAACTGAGGTTTATAAGCATCCGCAGTCTTGCGATCGCTTGCCGGAAGCCCTCTTTTTTGTGCAGCTCAGCTCAGCTATTCGCTTCCTTAAGCATAGTGAGACAGCAATTGCTGTGTCTGCTCAGACGCAGCATCGGCATAATGATACAAACAATGCCATACATATGCAGCCATGTTCAGCAGATTGACTGACGGCACTCAACCAATGCTTTGCAAACTATTGCTGTGGCATGTCAATTCGAAGGCTTTTTTGCAATATTTCGTAAAGATACCATCGGCCGCCAATCGACACAGACAACCCTTTGGCGAGATCAATACAGCCCATTTTATGGTAAAAGTTCAGCGCTCTCTTGTTTGCGGAAAATGCTCGAAGGATCAAACGCTCGTAGCCTCTTTGGCAAAGCTCCTCTTCCGCTTGGCGAAAGAGCGCACTGCCGTACCCTTGCCCCTCCATGCCTGCCGCGAGATAGAGCAAAATGAGCTCTCCCTCACCCAAATAGTCAGGGTATGGGCACACTCCAATTTGGGCTAGCCCAATCAGCCTTCCGTCTATTCGCATGAGCAATACTTCCATAGCTGGACTCTTAACTGCTTCTGTCAGCGAAGCAACCCACTCGAATCCATTGAGTTCATCTAAGTAGTGATTGTGGAGCACCCCTCTGTAGACATTCTGCCATGATTCTGAGATAAGCAGGGAGGCTTCTTCCACTTCCTGTAAGGATGCAGTTTTAATTAAGTAGGGCCTCAAGCGGGAATTCCTCCAAGTTATGAATTAAGCCAATAATCCCGGCAATGCAAAGCATTTAGCCCCTAGGCGCTCTATAAGCTCATGCCAAAGTGCTTATAGTGCACAATTTCGCCTAGCATACAACATATGCCCCTCTTTTAGGGAAGCTTTTGGCACGCGTTCTGTCAGCATGCTGTTACCGATGGATCTGCGCTGCTCAGGAAGAAGTTTGCATTGGCAAGTAAAACCCTGTCAAAAGCGCTGCGCAACATCTGTAGGCATTGAGCATTTGCCTCTTTAAGGCGTAGCAGCCTAGGGCATAGTTTTGCCGAGAAAGCGTCCAAAAGAATTGCAGTTTCCACCCTAGCAGCTTAGCAGGCCGTTAGCGGCGGCAGAGCCATCGCCAAGCATGTTGGGGAGCAAATTTATGCAAACGTTCATTATCAAGATTGGGGCATGGAAAAGGACAGCTGCATGCCACTTGCGGGAATACGCCGCCCTTTCTGGATTAGCATAAGGCACTGGTTTTCTGCCTTGACAGCAATTGGCCGTGGCGCTATGGCGCGAATATATGCCGAAAAGAGCTTGCAGGCGCGGCTTGGCCTCTCAAAGGGGAATGGTTCAATGAGAGGATAACGGAGTTCATGGCTGAGCAAACGCGCCAATCCGCCGCATCGCAAAATGGCATATTGCCTAGCAGCGAAAAATCTGCACAAGCCAACGCTCTAAAGCCCTTTTTCCTTCCCTGCAATTGCTTGATGCCGTTGCGCGTTCTAAGGGTGTTTGAGCAATGGGAAAAAAGTGCCGCATAAATTCCAATGAAAACACAGTCAACAGCCTATTCATATAGCCTCCGCCATACCGAACGGCCTGTCTTTGTGAGGCAGATAGGCAATGCCTCCAACAAAGCCAAAGCACATTTCAGCGAAACGAGCAAGAAACTGCGATCTCCAAGACAAACCGTTTGCTCCGCAACGAAATGAACCAATGCGGCACAACGCCAATTCTTCTGAAGCGGTGAAATGCTCTTGATTTACCGCTCACGAAGAGTGCTTGATGAATGAAGCAGACTAGCTAGACCGGCATTATAAAGGGAAAAAACCATCGACAGCTCATGGAATGAAACTGGCAAGCCGTTCAGCGCCGTATAGAAAGCTAAATGCAATTTTTGGGACAGCTCAAATCTAACAGGCTTTGCTTATTGCAAAACCAGCTGGGGGACGCAAAAGCTAATATATACGGATAGGCGCTCATCTATAAATCAGGTGTTTATACAGGAAAAAATGACAAATCTGCGTACATAAAGCAAAATGCTTTATAAATAGAGAGCCTTCATGCAGATTCGAACTGCAGACCCCCACCTTACCATGGTGGTGCTCTACCTGCTGAGCTATGAAGGCATTTGTATGTGGTGTGCAAGAAACAGGCTTAGTATAGCGACAAAACTCTCAAAAGTCAAGGCAAAGATATACTTGGGGCGCAGCTTATGGAGGGCTTGGGACGCAGTTTTGACATCTGCCCTTGTATAAATTCTTGGTTTATAGTTGTATACCTATTCACCGAAATATCAGCCTTGGCGTGCCCGAGCTGGCTTGCATTGTCTTTGGGCCTATGCCCTCATTATAGAGCATGGAAGCGTAGCAGTGCCTCAATTGTTGGAAGGCAAAGCTGCTTCCCAAAGATTTTATAGCATCGTGTTTATTAAGTGTGCGTGCATACAATTGCAAATAATGGTTGCGCACCCATGTCCATTTCTGCGTAATTATGTCGACACTGAATCGGCGGAGAATACAGAAATGAGTGTTTCACAGGACTTAAGAAAGCGAATAGTGGCGCTGCACGAAAAAGGGGCCACCGGTTATATAGTAGCAAAACAGTTTATGCTTAGCTAAACGTCATTAAACCGAATTATAAAGCTGTATAAAGAGACGGGCGGCACAGAGCCCAGGCCCCGCCCATACGGCCCGCGCCCTGTCGTCAGCGACGAGATCCTAGCCAGGATAAAGTATGAGATTGACGCCGACCCATCAACGACAATTCCTAAAATTATGGGAAAATTGCAGCTTTCCTGCAGCCGCGACGCTGTCCGAAACGCTATCATCAAAAGGCTTAGGTACACCTTTATAAAGTAAACGCCGGCCGCAGCGGGGCAGCAGCCGCCCGCCATTGCCGAAAAAAGGGCTGAATACATAAAAATTTAAAAATTTCTTCCGGCTGCCAAGATTGTGTTTTTAGGTGAAACCTGAAGTAACACAGGCATGGCAAAGCCGTGCGGATGGGGCAAAGGCAGGGTGAAAGAGCATGTGCCAGACGCGCGCAGGCACGCAGCGACGCTCATCCCACCGTTTTCCCTTGAGGGCCCCCTCGCCCCGCTTAGTTTGAGGGATCGCTTAATGGGGCTATTTTCGCAGGCTATGCCAAGAAATTCCTGATACCCTCGCTGCCAAGTGGGAGCGTGCTGGCAATGGGCAGTTTGTTGGCCCGCAAAGCGGCGAGGGCGTGCGCGGCCCTCCTTAAGGCAGGAATCCATATACTGTATCCTCCCCATATTTGCCAAAGAGAAGCCAAGGGCACAGGAAGCCTTGGCAGACGCGGTAGGCTCAGCGCTTGGGCAAGTCACGCAGGAGGATATTGAGGGCTGGTTTTTGCATGACGGATGCTCACGTCTTGAATACGCTTAGCTATAGATACGCATCCCACGCCCTTCTCCAACTATTGCTGTCACTGTGCTGCCGCTATCCGACTTCGCAACAAAGCCTTCGCCGCGCTCTTGCCAAGGTGCGGCGAAGCATAAGAAAGCTTCGCGCTGTTGGAGCGCGCATACTGCTGCGGCAGCTGCAGTTTTGCCTGCGGCAGAGGCATAAACGCCGAAATAAACATTTGGAACGAGGGCCTGCGCCTGCTTATGGCGTCAATTTGCGCAGAACCGTGGGACGCACGGGGCTAGCCCGCTGGCATTGGCTCGGCTGCGGTCCTTGAGGGCCCCCCCGCCTCTGTAGGCGGCGGGAGTACGTCACAGCATAAAGGCTCGCTTTGCATCAGCAGAAAGCCGCTCTTTTTTGAAAATAGATGAGCAAGGAAAAATTTTGGCTGCATGGCATGCATTGGACAGGCTTAGCTGGCACAAAGCGCACAACTATGCCTTTAGCAGAGCCTGTCCAATGTCTTCAGCCAAATCGCCGCTGTCTTCAATTCCAATAGCCAGGCGCAGAAGCCCTGCAGGAATGCCCGCCCATGCGCGATAGTCTTCGCTCATGGCTTCATGCGTCATGGTCGACGGATGGCAAATGAGGCTCTCCACTCCACCCAGTGAGACAGCAAGCTCGAATAGTTTAAGGTTTGACACAAAAGCAGCGGGCGAGAGGCCGTCTTCGAGCTCTAGCGAGATGACAGAACCAATCCCCTTCGCTTGCGAAGCCTGAATTTTTGCCTCTTCTTCAGAATGGGAGCCAGCATACCACAGTTTTTTTATCTCTTTTCGCCCTCTCAAAAATGCAATCAGCTTCTCCGTATTCTCCAAATGGCGATCCATGCGCACAGATAGCGTCTTTATGCCTCGGATGAGGCTATAGGAGTCAAATGGGGAAAGTGGGGCGCCCATCGTGTTTTGGAATAGTTTAAGCTTTGACGCAATCCTTTCGTCATTTGTGATAGCAAGCCCTGCAAGCGCGTCAGCGTGCCCTCCCAAAAATTTCGTTGCCGAATAAACAACAATGTCCGCCCCAAGCTCCAGAGGCCGCTGCAAATAGCTTGTCAAAAACGTGTTGTCAACGATGAGGATTGCGTTGTGCTTATGAGCTAGATCAGCCGCCTTTCGGATATCTGTGACGCGCAGAGTGGGGTTGGCGGGAGTTTCAATGAAAATGGCCTTCGTTTTTCCGTCTAATTCATCCAGCTCGTTTATGTCCGCAGCCATTTCGCACTCTATGCCTCTGGACGCGAATAGCTGGTGGCTATAGCGGTATGTCCCGCCATAGACCGCTGCGTTAAAGACAATCTTGTCCTGCGCGCCAAAAAGCTCAAAGACCGCAGAAGACGCAGCCATGCCTGTCGCGAAAGCAAAAGCGTGGGAGGCGCCTTCCATGCCTGCAGCGAGGCTCTCCACTGCAGCTCTGGTCGGATTGCCGCCTCTTTGGTAGACAAACGCCCCCTCTTCCCCAAGTGCTTTCTGCACATAAGTAGTAGCAAGCGAGATGGGAGGCACGACTGCAGCGTGCGGATTGTCTTTAGATGGCAAGCCTTTGATAATATAGGTCGCATAACGCATTGGTGCACACTCCTAAAAAAACATTGAATGTTATGACAGCGAGAAAGCTCATAGTATGTGCAAAAAGCAGCGCCGACGCCAAGCCAGTTATCCAATGGGCAGCATCGCATTAGCAGCGCCATCCATCAGTTCAACTGGCACAAAGTTTTGCTTTCGGCGCGCTCGTCGCGAAAGATGCGCAATTGCAGCAAATTTGCGATGGCTGTGACCATCCGCTCAAAAAAATGCGCCCAATCAGCGTTTGCTTAGACAGAAATGGCGCGCATTAGGACAGGCGTTCATTCATAAGATGGATGCTCCAGATGCATAAATAAGGAGGGGCGAATACACTCGAAAAATCCACCGGCTCTGCAATACTTGCCTTCTAGAGCGGGCCCGCAGACTAGACTGCATATTCGCAAGCATCGTGCGCTGCACTAGCTGCCTTGCCAAAGCCGCCGTGCGGGAGAAGATCCTTTACATCTTGCCCCCGCGATAAGCGAAGCCGAAGAAAGATCCAACAAGCCCGCCAGCGATATGGGAAAGCTGCGAAACATTGTCGTTGGAAGCCATTCCCTGAACAACCTCTGTTCCGATGTAAAGAACGCACACCAGAAGAAATGTTATGGGGATTGTTTTTTCCCTCACATTGGTGAATGAAGCGAGAAGAATGAGCAAAAAAACAATTCCGCTGGCGCCCATAAGCATGATATGGGGAAAGAAGGCAACATTAATGAGCCCGGTCAAAATGGCAGTGACCGCCATCATGCCTAGAAGGCGGCTGCTTCCATACTTCTCTTCAACCATAGGGCCAATGGCAAGAATTAATAAAAAATTATTTGTATAGTGGCTTAATCCGGCGTGGGCAAAAACATGCGTGACTAGCCTGCCATACATACGAAGATCAAGCCAGGATGTATAGCGGATAGCAAACGCATCGTTCACCCATCCACCAAAAACAGAGCTGAGAATGAGCAGTGTCAAGCTTATTGATGCAAAAGAGAGAATGACAGGCGCGTTAAAGTCAAGCCGCAGTTTCTTCATCGAATATTTTGTCCTTTTCAGTCTTTTTGTCGCGCTAATGAGAAGATAGCACAAAGCTTGACTATTATCAAGTAGGCCAGCATGGGGCGCAGCATGCGCAAGCCACTTTCCGCCGCTTGCTGCCGCCAGTCAAAATCCGCATCCCGCGTAGGGAATTGCAGCTGGGCTGGAGTGAGCGCTTGCAGCAAAAACTGGGCGCTATGCTGCCTCTAGGGCATGCCAAATTCTGCAAGCGCTGTTATAGGGGATATTCGAAAAGGCCATCGCGGAAAAATTGCGCTTGACGCTACTCCCTCATTTCATACAGTTGGTTTATGTTTCCTGGGCCATCAAGCAATTCGCGCTTTACGTACAGGCTGCCGTCCATCCGAGTGGAGATGTACCACTTCACAAGTGAAATGGCGCCATTTGTTATTTCAATGGAGGTCACAGCATGCGCATACACGCAGCAGCCGTCGTTTAGGTATAGAGGGTCTGCTGGATCAGGATACACGCTCTGATGCGTATGGCCGGCGATGAGCATCGTCTTTTGCTTCTTCGACCAATTGGCTAGTCGGGACGCAATAATGTTTCGCCTCTTTTCATTTTCGCTCGGCTTTGTCGGATCCTGAAAGCCAATAGACTGAACTGGCTTCCAAAGATAACGCACAAGAAAACGGGCGAGGGGCCAAAGCTGATAGTTGAGGGGATCAACTTGGTGACCATGGATAAGAAAGATCTCCCTGCCTCCATTCTTATACTTCAGCACGAGGCTTTCCATTATTTTGATGCCGCTAAGGCGATCCAGGCGCTCCTGGCCATTGAATGCGCGCACGCTCGCCGCCTCTCCCATTCGGGATCTTTTTGATATGTCATGGTTTCCAAAGAGCACATACAGCCTATTTTGAGTTGCGAACCCCTCGATCAATTCATATATGTCCCAGTGGCTCTCCATAATAGACGTAATCTTCCTATACTTCCATAGTTCGTCCCCGTCCCCCAGCTCAATAAATGTAAACCCATTTTTTAGGTAATGGTTCAGTGCATGATAGTATAGGTACCGATTCTTGACAAAATCATCCGAGGCGCCGCCGTCCCCCCGATGGGAATCGCTCATAAGAACGATCTTTGACGAAGCGTCAATGTTTAGCCGTGGTGATGTTTTGTAAAGCTTTGTTAATTTGTCTAAGTTCAAAATACAGCACCGCCATCGTTTTTTTATATATTATTCAAAAGGCGGCGAGGGGTTCTTTTCGCAAATAGAAAAGGCCCCTCCATAAAAGAGAGGCCTTTTCTATAAGTGGGCTTAAAACTCGGCTCTTTCGATATACTTGAGCATTTCATTTCCTTCTCTGCGCGACTTAAACGTATAAGTAGAGATGTAGCCCGGTTTTAGGCTGATCGCCTCTTTCTGCTTTTCCTTGTCCATGACAAGGGTATCGTATTCCCCGTCCTCGCCGAAAAGATCTTTTTCGCCAAACCAGTCATTGCCGAACGCAACATTGAGCTTGTAGTCTCCGTCCAGTATTCGCGCGCTCAAGCTTTCGCCCACGCGGATGTAAGCCGTAAACACAAGCGTTCCGTCCATTGCGTAAAGCCGGATGCATAGATCATTAAGCGCTCCGGTTGGGTTTCGCAATATAAGCGATGCATTGTCTTTTGAGTAGCTGCGGTCCGCAAAAGAGTAACTTGTCTTAGGCTGAGGCTGAATGCAGCTGCTCGCCTTTTCTGCCGCTTGGCGGAAATCTCCCAGCTGGTTAAAGAGCTGGTATGCTTCAAAATACTCTTGCCGATCCAGCAATTCCACTGCATTGGCAAACTTAATTTCACTGGCGCAAGCCTCTTTCTGAGACTTCGAGTCTTCGTAGGAGCCAATGGCTGTAAAGATTTCCATCGCGCCGGCAAAGTCGCCCGAGCCCATCAAAGAAATGGCGCGCTCATACTTGCCCTTCAAATTTACGTTGCACTCTTCCGCCTTTTCCTTTGAATCTTTATAGGCGCCCAAACCTTTGAACACATCAATGGCTTCCATGTAAGATCCGGCGTTCATCAGCCTAACTCCCTCGCTATAGCGAGCGTTTTGCCTGTACAGGTAAGTGCCGGCAGCACCAATCCCAAGCACTATGGCAACCAAAAGAATGCGCGCCCATGTTTGCTTTAGCAGCGAGCCTTGCGCAACTGCTCTTTTCTTTGGGCGCTGCGACGGCGAGTCTTCGCCATATGCCGCAGTTGCCTCGCCTTGCGGCTTGCCGGATCGGCTTTTCGCTCTGGCCGCTCTGCCTTCAAAGAGCGGCATGCGCTGACTGCTGGCAGATGCGGAATCCAACTCTTTTCGTTTTGGCATCAAGCCTCGCGGCGGATTTGGAGCGTCCCTCAATCCGGCGGCTGGCTCGGTTTGCAGGGCGTCCCTTACCCTTGCAGCTGCGGCAGACGGCTGAGGCGTGCGAATTCGAAATTCCCTAGGCGCTGTTTCCAGCTTCTGAGGCTCAGCCTGCAGATCTTCCTTTTCGCTTAAGGAAGGAATGAATGTGTAGTGAAAGGTGTCGTCTCTGGCAGAGTCGTCGTTGAACAGGCTGACCTCGTCGCCTGACTCGTTAATGCTTCCGCCTATAAACGCGGTTGGGTCCGCTTCCGGGATTTTGGCACCGCTGATAGTGTGCTCAGCAAAAAGGTTCATCGTATGGAAAGCTTCATCGCCCTCTGTGTCCTGCGCGCTATCCTCGGCATCCGCGGAACCGTCCCTCAACCCGTGCACAAGGCTATGAGAGTAGCCTGGGTTGGGCATTTCTTCCTCTTTCCTGTCCGATGTATTGAAATAAATAGATCCTGTCTGTGCAAAGTCATTGATTGGAAGATCCGTTTGGACCATGCCAATAGATGAAGGCGGGGAGTCCTCCAGAAGAGTGGAAAAGCTGCCAGTTTCCTTTTTCAGCTTTGCGCTCTCTTCTTGCGCGCCAGATGCTTTGCCCAATGCGCCCGCTGCCTCTCCCTGCGGCTGCGCGCTTTCTGTTTGCTGCTTTATGCCAGTTGCACCGTCAGCGTAAAAGGGTTCGCTTGCACGGACAGAGTCCGAGGCTATAGCTGCAGCATCCTGTTGTCTTTCGTCACCAACTATAGCGGAACTGTCATTTACGCTTTTTTGAAAATTTCGCGGAATCCTTCTTTCAGGCGGGACGTCTTGGGGGTCTTCGCTAAAGGACACGCTTTCATCGCTTGTGCCGTGAAAAGCGGAGGGAATAATGTGATCTTTATAGGGATTGTCCGCAAATCCGCTGGCTTCTTCTTGCTCTGGGGCTTCCACAACTTCCCGGACAAGGCCTTCAAGCGCATCCTCGGAAGAAAGGCCTTCAAACAACTCTAATGGCTCTTCCGCCTTCTTGGGCGCCTGCCTCTCCCCAGCAACAACCTCGCGAATAGAGCCTGTCAGATCGTCGGCAAGGGCAGCTTCAATCGGCTCATCAGATGCGCGGGCTGCAGATTCCCTTATTATGCCGAAATTTTCGTTTTGGAAAAGGATCTCCCCTTCGCCGTTTTTTCGCATGCCGTCGGCGGATCCAGGGTCGCCCGGAGCGGGGTTGATGCGTTCGCCAGACTTAATTCTTTGGATAAGGCTTTTGTCCAGCGGAACATCCTCGTTGAGCCGATCCAAAAGCGGCTTAGGCGGAGCATTAGGCTCTTTGGCAGGAGGGGCGTCTATTGGCAGCGAGGCATTGGCGACCGTGGAGATTTTTTCACCGTCCACGCGCGCAGGGGCGTCCGCTTTGAAATCAGGCAGATCCGATTCGCCTTGCGAAAGGCTTGCGTCCAGATCTGGCTGCTTGAGAATTGGATCGCCCTCTTCGGCAATCTCTTCGAACACTCCGTCCTGAATGCCTGCCTCATCCACTGTGGGCGCGTAAAACCGATCCAATGGCGCGTTGTCCGAAGACTCTTCCCCATCCGAAAGAATGCTGTCGATGAGGCTGTCGTCCGTTTCGGCAGTTTGGCTTCCTGGAGGCTTTGCCACAGAGCTGGAAAGAGTGGACAATGTAGCCTCAATTTCCGCCTTTGCCTCCCCTTCGCCAAGTTCAATGGCGCTGGGCGCGCCATCCACCCTACCCGGATCAGACTGGCCTTTGCCTAATTCATCCAGGGTTTGCGGAGCGCCCAAATCGGCGGAATCGCCCATCTTCAAGAATTCTTCGCCAAGCACGGGCATTCCCGGGAGCTCGTCGTCAGATCTTGTTCCGTTCTCAAGCCTGTCGACGCCAAGCCAGTGGAGAGGCGATTCCTGCTGCCCAGGGCTTTCCGGCCCATTTGCGGGTTCCCCAGGGGCTGCTCCCCCTGTTGCCGACCAATCGCGGTAGAGCAGATCTGTCACGCCTGTCCATGCGTTTGCGGGGCTCTTGCCTGTGGAAGGCTCCGAAGCTGCGCTCTCCCCTTCGGCAAGATCGCCAGCTTCATATTCATCTGCCCGGCCACTTTCTTCGCCAGCAGCAAGTTCCGCAGCCTCGCCGTTAGGCAGGGCCGCATTCTCTATTGCGCCTTCCTCTTCTTCTGAAGAGGGCTCTTTAGGAAGGGCGGCGCTTGCGGTCTCCTCGCCTGTCGGCTGAATTTCGCTCTCTTTGCCGTCTGTGGGGAATGCGGTCAGCTCCTCGCTGCCCTGATCATGCTCTTTGGCGCCCTCTTCCGCTGCGCCCTCTGTCGCTTCATCCGGCGCCTCCGCGCCGCTCTGCGGCTCATTCTGCTCCGCGCCTTCATGAGCGCCGTCTGGCGCCAGAATCCCGGCATCCACAGACAGCGCGTTAAAGGCGGAAAAAAACTCGTCTTCGCTCGACTGGCCCTGCGCTTCGACTTCCGGCGCAGAAACAGAGGCTTCATGGGGCAGCGCCGTATCGGCAGCAAGGGGCAGGAACTCAACAATATCTGCTTTCGGCTCAGCGCTGCCTAAAGATGCCGGCCCATCTT
>JAITGT010000104.1 GCA_031280495.1 Eubacteriaceae bacterium | reverse complement strand
CTGCAGGCTTCGCACGAACAGGCGGGCGATCGTGACAAAAAGCATGTGCCGCCTCCAGCCCTGCAGCGTGCGGCACTCATAATGCGGCATGCCGAGGAAGCCCTTGCACTCCTGGAAGCGCTGCTCGATGGGCCAGCGAAGGGACGCTGCGCGGTCCAGCTCCGAGGGGGCATATCCTCCGGCGCGCCAGAGACGAAATATTTTATGCCGCCGTTGGCGTACACCCTTATGCAAAGCCAAATGTCGCTGCCCGCCTTGGTGTAGCGCCGCGGGCCGTCCGCGCGGCACTCCACGCAGCGCAGCCTTTTCACCTTTGCCCTGATTGGCCCTTTTGATCCTTCCGCCAGCGTGGCCTCTTCCCACGGGATGCTGGAGTCGCTGGCGGCGGAAGCGACGGAGACAGGCTCCAGGGACAGCCGGGGGTGTTTGCGGGGCCTGCCCCTGCCCTCCGGGCCGGCCGGCAGCTCGGCCGGCCGGCTGAGGAAGGCCCTTTCCTTAGAGTTTGCGGCGGCAAAAGGCCACACCCCCTCAGGCTTTTCGAGCCAGTCCAGAAATCCGTGATCGGAGCCGCAGACCGAGTCGCAGCCCATCCATGAGACATCGAAAAGGCCCTCATCCAAATCAGAGTTCAGCATCCTTCGGGCCATCGCGTTTTTTGTCTCAAACTTTTGGCCCTTGGGGATCCCGCACGCGCTGCGCAGCTGCGCGTGCCCTTCGCCAAACCAGCTCTCGGGAATGAACAGATCATGGCCGGCAAGGCCAAAAGAGCCGGACGGCGACGCGTAGGCCAGAAAAACGCCCACCTGGCAGTTTTCCGTCTTTCCAAGCCGGCCGCAGCACTGCCTCTTCACCCCGGCGGAATTGGCGCCCTTCTTTATAAAGGAAGTTTCGCCGCAGGAGAGCATGCCGCCCGGCGCGCTCGCGATCCCCGAGAGCGCCGAGCGGCAAAGGCCCTCAAGCTGCGGCTCCGGCAGGGGCGGGCGGGCCAGCAGCTGCTGCATCGGCCTCACGCCTTTCTCTCCAAGCATGCGCAGTGCGATCGGCTCCACGGACTTCCTGTCCAGGGGGCTGAGAAGCCCCCTAATATACGCGCCAAAGTATAGCCTCTGGCTTTTTGCGCGAAGCAGCGCGGCGAAGGGCGACAGGAACTCGGACATCCTGGCCTTAAGGCATTCGCTGGTTACGAGCGAGCCTTTCAGCTCGTTTAGCAGGGCTGGATCATATTCAGTCGGTGTCATCATGGCTTTTGCCCCCAAGTGCATTCAGCCATATATTAGCATTTTTGACATGAGTGATCAATGCACTATTTTCAAATAATGCGCGCTGTAGTGTTAGAGTGAACAGGTAATTAGAATTTAGGATGCACATGAATGTTGATTTTATAAACTTAACAACAGAAAACCTTGCTAATGAGCATATATGCTGCATTATCCGCAGTAAAAAGTTTCACCCAGGGATTGACGCAAAGAAACAATGGCTTTCAGACCGACTAAAGGAAGGCCACATCTTTAGAAAGTTAAATGCAAGAGCAACAGTTTTTATTGAATATTCTCCTCTTGAAACAGCGTGGGTTCCCATAATTGGCGACAACTATTATTATATTTATTGCTTATGGGTTTCTGGCGCGCCAAAAGGTGAGGGTTATGGAAAATCGTTGATGGAATATTGTTTGGCTGATGCCAAAGAAAAGGATAAATCCGGCGTATGTATGCTCGGAGCAAAAAAACAAAAGTCTTTTCTTTCTGACCAGTCATTTGCAAGAAAATTCGGCTTCGAGATTGTGGACGCTACCGACAATGGATACGAGTTGCTTGCTCATTCTTTTGATGGGACAACTCCAAGGTTTGCACCAAATGTAAAAACCCCGGAAATCGCAAGCAAAGAACTGACTATTTACTATGATATGCAATGCCCCTTTGTCTATCAAAACATCAAGATGATAAAAGAGCATTGTGAAATGCAGGACGTTCCCGCCTCCTTTATCCATGTGGATACGTTGCAAAAAGCAAAGGAATTGCCCTGTGTTTTCAATAACTATGGCGTGTTTTATAAAGGGCGCTTTGAGACTGTGAATTTATTAGACGCTGCCTACTTAAAGCGTCTGCTTAACAAATAATCGGAGGTAATCGTAAAATGGCTGATGGACTGAAAATCAAAATGTATTCTGTTGTATTGGATTGCAAAGGCATGGATGAATTGGCGAAATTTTATGCGGCATTGCGAGGGTGGGAAATCGTATTCTTTCAATGAAGAGTATGCTGTTATAGGCGCTCCGAGAACCCAGCAGGGGGCATATCCCGGCATAACAATCCAGAGAAACCCAGACTATGCACCTCCGGTATGGCCGGATGCCCCCGAAACGCAGCAGCAAATGGCACACTTGGACTTCGCCGTGAATGATGTGGATAAAGCAGTCGAACACGCAATCCGTTGCGGCGCAACCATTGCAGATAAGCAATTCACTGATAATTGAAAGTCATGCTAGCAAAAAAAAAACGCTGGCCGCAGCGGAGCGGCAGTCGCCCGCCAATACAGGAAAAAGGGCTGAATACATAAAAATTCAAAAATTTCTTCCGGCTTCCAGGATTGCGTTTTTAGACGAAACTGGAATAAACACAGGCATGACAAAGCCGTACGGATGGGGCAAAGCAGGGTAAAAAGAGCATGTGCCAGACGCGCGCAGGCACAGCGCGACGCTCATCTCAGCAGTTTCGCTTGAGGGCCCCCTCGCCCCGTTTATGTTTGAGGGATCGCTTAACGGAGCTATTTTTTCAGACTATGCCGATAAATTCCTGATGCCCTCGCTGCCAAGGGGGAGCGTGCTGGCAATGGGCAATTTGTCGGCCCGCAAAGCGGCGAGGGCGTGCGCGGCCTCCTCAAGGCAGGAATCCATGTACTGTATCTTCCCCCATATTCGCCAGACTTGAACCCGATTGAGATAATGTGGGCAAAACTTAAGGAAATACTCAATGAAGAGAAGCTCAGGGCCCAGGAAACCTTGGCAGACGCGGCAGGCTCATCGCTTGGGCTAGTCACGCAGGAGGATATTGAGGGCTGTTTTTTGCATGACGGATACACACGTCTCAAATTCGCTTAGCTATAGGCTCCAGAAACGAGGGATAACAGCTGCCCTCGCGCAGCTTGGGAATGGCCAGCTGGACGCTGCCCGCGGCAGTGTCCAGCTGGCGCCTCCTTGCGCCGTTGAGGCGCGCCGTCCGCGACTCGCTGCGCTCGCAGCGGGCGGCGCTGGCGCTGGCCTCAGCTTCCAGCTGCATGAGCATGTTTGGCGCGCCCTCAAGCGCAGCGCGCATGAAGCCAGCAGTCCCAGCCTCGCTCAACAGCTTGCCTAACTCCTCCGAAAGGTATATCCTGTCCTTGGGCGCCATCTTTTGCCTCCTTGTATTTGTTTTGGTTAACCCAAGGATAAGGATGGCTCCCTTTTTAGTCCAGCCTTTTGCCGAAATTTACACCACTGCTTGAGACTCTACCAATTTTTGCTGCAAATTTTTTGCAAATGCGATGAGAAAACCAAGTTTGGCAAGAAAATCACCGCAATTACGATTGCTGCGAATTTAGCGGTATTGCCGAGGCGAGCAGCGCTCTTGCCTTGAAACCATGACGATTAACCCGCAGCACCTGCACTGTATTCACAGCAGATGCAGCGGCTGAGCCAGACATATGGCCTCCCTCACTTTATTCCACCGAGGATGGCAGTTAAAAAGCAAGCGAGAGCGATAGCTCTACAAAAAAACTCGGCATGCTTGCTGATGGCTGCGAGAATAACCGCATACCAACCATCTCTTCGCGCTCGGCAAGCGCCGCTTTCTTGAGCTGTGCGAGTCGATGCGCTATAATGTAGCCAACAAGGCAAGCTAGCCTTGCAGCAAAAAAAAAAAATGCCTGCTACTCAGCGATAATCTGTTCAAGGCGGACGGCGTACCGCTTCATTTTGCCCATTGTGAAAATACCAGTGCAAAATGCTTGCTTGCCGTCCTGTTATTTTCAAAAGGAATATATGTAAAGTGCAAAATCGGCTGTTTTCTGGCCAGCAAAAATTGGTCACAATAGCGGCAGGGCGCCGACATAGCGTTGCTCTTGAATTAGGCGGCACGGCAATTGCCGTTGGCGACAACAAATGCGGCCAATGCAATGTAGGCGAATGGCGTGATATTGTGTCAATTTCCGCAAGCAGTGTTCACATGGCAACAAACACAGGCAACGCCCATACAGTTGGCTTAAAATCTGACGGTAGGGCAGTGGCTGTCGGTTGGAATAATCAGGGGCAGTGCAATGTGGATAACTGGTATGGTATTGTTGCAGTTGCAACAGGTTGGCGCCGCACAATTGGGCTGAAATTCGATGGAACCGTGGTGGCTGTGGGGCGAAATCATGACGGTGAATGCGATGTAGACGGCTGGCGAGGCATTGTGGATGTCTCTGCTGGTGATTGGCATACAGTAGGACTTAAATCGGACGGGACAGTGGTGGCTGTGGGCATTAATACTTACAAGCCATGTAATGTAAGCGAATGGCGCGATATCGTAGCGGTTGAAGCGGGGTAT
>JAITGT010000017.1 GCA_031280495.1 Eubacteriaceae bacterium | reverse complement strand
TCCCTGCTTAGCTGGGGCATTCTCGAAAGCGCATGCACTTTGCATAGGCCGGACGCCAGCCAAGCCTATTCAAGCCAACAAGCGCTTTTCCGGTTTTGGCACTTTTCAGCGCGCGTCTGCAAGCAGCAGCCTTAGCGCCTGAAGCTATGCTGACGCAGTGCATTGACGGAGCTTTCAGTTTGAGTCATAACGGGATGGGCAGCGGAATAATCTGTACTGGTGCTTACAATGGATGACTGCCCCCTTCGCATGTTTTGCGACGCGTATTTGCCCAAAGGCGTATGCCTTCCCCACAGGCACAGCCCTTTTGGGATCATGTGCATAGAAGAGAAAACCTGTGCGCCGCTTTCCGGCGCGTTTCTGACTGTCTTTAGAGACGGGCAGGAAATTGGCGCAGCTTCGTCAGATGAAACAGGGGCAGCGCTCTTTTCTCCAATATGCCCTGGATCGTATTTGCTTAAAGCAAGCCATGCAGCAGGTTGGCAGGCAAACGAAAGGGCCTACACCCTCTTGATCGCCCCAAATGGAAGAGAGTCTGTAGACGGCATTTCAATAGCCTACGCAAAAATATGCTTTGCAAAACAAAAGGAGACCAAGCAATGAATCTTCGATCTCGCGTCATTGTCTGCCTTTGCTTCACTTTTCTTTCCCTCTTATCCTCTTGCCAGACAGGCTTTGAAAGGCTAGGAATCGGAAATGCAGACAACCTGCGCACGGACATAAACAAGTTCCTGCAAAAATCGCACCCGTTTAAGCTGCCTGAGTTCATTCCTTCTGAAGGCAGCGAAAACTATCTAACCCAATACTACGCTACAACTGAAAATGGCGTAACGCTAACCTTGACAAAGGGAAACGATCGCCGAGAGCGCTTGACAGTCGAAATGGCAATTGACAAGAAAGGCAACCAGCTGGCTGTTGAAGAATTTATTGGGCTGATGTCCTCTGTTATCAACAGGTTTTCGGGGTTTGACTACATTGAGCCAATCGGCGAACAGCTTGTTATGCAAGGATCCTCAGATGGGACAATGTATAAAGCGGAGCGGAGCGAAGAGGGGTTTGCATATGGGTTTACAATTGATCTCACTAACGGATATGTCTTTGATGTGAAGAGCCTTTGATAGGGTGCAGCAGCCGTTGCCGCAAACAGCTCCACCTAAAAAAAAGCCCACAGCGGCCTGCGCTTCAAAGCCGGGAGCGATTGCTCTCCCGGCTTTTCCTTTATGCAGCAGCAAGGAGCTACTTTTTTTCGCGAGCCTTTGCATCGGCAATGATTTTGTCGGAAGCGCTGGCTGGGACTTCCTCATAGCGCTCGAACTCCATCTCAAAGGAACCCCGGGCTTGCGTCATGCTTCTTAAATCTGTTGCGTAGCGAAAAACTTCCGATAGCGGCACTTCTGCGTTGATTTGCTGCTTTCCTCCCTTAATCGGCTCCATGCCCATTATGCGGCCGCGCTTTTTGTTTAGGTCCCCCATGATGTCTCCCATATATCGCTCAGGGACAGTGACGCGGATTTTGTATATAGGCTCAAGCAGGACTGGGCTGGCATTCGGGACGCCCTCTTTGTAGGCAAGGTTTGCCGCAGTCACAAATGAGATTTCATCCGAGTCGACTGGATGGTATTTGCCGTCAAAAAGGGTGGCGCGCAGGCCGACGATGGGATAGCCGGCGAGCGTTCCATGCTCAATGGCTCTGGCTAGCCCTTTCTCGACAGCTGGAATGAATTGGCGGGGCACTGTGCCTCCTACGACTTTGTCCACAAAGTCGAGGCGCACATCCAAATCGAAAGTTGGCTCAAACTCAATGCTGACCACTCCAAACTGGCCAGATCCACCGGACTGCTTTTTGTGCTTTCCTTCCGCTGTCGCTTTTTTCTTGATCGTCTCGCGATAGGGGACTATGGGTATGTCCAGTTCAACGTCAACACCAAATTTGCTTTTTAGCTTGCTGGCAATGACCTCAACCTGCATTTCTCCCACTCCATAGATAAGCGTTTGGCTTGTCTCGGTGTTGCGCTCAATGGAGATGGTCGGATCCTCTTCGCGAAGCCGCCCAAGGCCGCTGGAAAGCTTGTCTTCATCCCCTTTTGATTTCGGAGTGATGGAAAGGAAGATGTTTGGCTTTGGAAAACTGATCTTCGCAATATCGTATTTTTCCTTGGAATCGCACAAAACGTTGTTTGTAACTGTGTCGGAAAGCTTTGACAGCGCCCCTAAGTCTCCGCAGTTGAGCCTCTCAAGCTCAATTTGCCTCTTGCCTGCCATGGTGTAAATGTGGGAGACCTTCTCTTTCTTGTCCTTGTCAATATTGAGCAGTTCCATGGCAGAAACAGCGGCGCCCTTCACTACTTTGAAGAGGGATATTTTGCCGACATATGGATCGGCTATCGTTTTGAACACAAACAGCCCTACCGGCTTGCCTGGCTCGCATTCCGAACCTTCAAGGGGCGAGGGAAGAAGATCTTCGATGGCTGAGGCGATCTTGTCAACGCCAATGCCTTTTTCCACAGCAGCGCACAATACAGGAACTAGTTCGCCAGCGAGAACGGCTTTGGACATGCCTTTTGTGATTTCGGCTTGCGTCAGTTCGCCTTCCTCCAAGTATTTTTCCATGAGCGCTTCATCGGCAGACGCAATGGTTTCTAGCATCTCTTCGCGGAGGGGGCTAATTTCGGAGTCGATTGAGCCAGGAGTGTCCATGGCGGAGGAAGTGTTTCCTTGATAGGAAAAGCTATTCGCGGTAAGGACCTCCGCAATTTGCGAAAAACCTGGCCCAGCATTGATTGGCACATTGTAGGCGGCGGCCTTTGTGCCGATCAGCGCCTGCACTGAGGCCAGCGCTTTGTCAAAGTCGACGTTTTCGCGGTCAAGCTTGTTGATGACGACAATGGCGGGTATGCCCCTCTCCTGAACGAGCTCCCAAGCTTTTTCTGTGCCAACTTCCACGCCTCCAGACGCGTCCACCACAATGACAGCGGCGTCTGCCACGCGAAGGGCGGAATACTGCTCTCCTGCGAAGTCAAAATATCCTGGGGTGTCAAGAATGTTGATCTTAGTCCTGCTTGTCTCCACTGGAATCAGCGTTGCCGAGATGGAGACGCCCCTTGCCTGCTCTTCGCTGTCAAAATCCGAGATTGTTGACTTGTCTTCAACGCGGCCCATTCTTTCGATTAGCTTTGTTTTCAGGGCCATAGCTTCCGCCAGAATGGTCTTGCCGCTTCCGCTATGGCCAAGCAAAGCTACGTTTCGGATGTCCTTGCTTTCGTATACCTTCATTAAACATCGGCGCACAGATCCGCCTTGCTGCTTGGATGAATGCGCCTCGCGCTCCTTTCTGTGGCTGCCGCTTTACATTGTTCGTGGTTTTGCAGGAATGCGCCCTGAATAATACAGCTTTTTTGAAATATAGCCGCGTCCCTGCCTTTCGAGCCTTATTTTAGCACAGGGCGTTTGCTTTTGGCAAGAAACCCGGCGCGGCTTGTTATAACAACAGGAGCGGATGCAACCATCCGCTCCTGTGCGCCTCTCTATTGGTCAATTTTGCGCTTTTGCTTCTTTGAGCACTTTTTCAAGCTGCTTTCGCTGGCTTCGCTCTCTGAAAAACTGAATGCCACTCCAAGCAAACTTCGCCACGTCAAAAACTTTCTTGGCGGTGACGACAGAGTCGACTGTCGATTGCTTGTTTACGCTTTCGACAACTCTGCTAATGCCGCTGACCGTTCCTGCAACTTTGCTGACGACCTGGTTCGCGTCTGCGGTGATGTCGGATACATTGGCCATAATGGAGGAGATTTGCTCTGTGTTTCCGCTAACCAGTTTGTCGAGCCGATCCATCGTTGCTGTAATTTTTCTTAAGGCAAGAATGACGTAAATGGTAAGCGCTGTTCCAAGACTGGACACAACGACCAGCGTCAATAGCTGTATGACATCCTGCAGTTGCATTCGCGAACCTTTCCAGACTTATTCCGCCGGTTTGTCTTCGCCGTGCTCGCCCTCTGTATCAGGAGTGTCTTCCGCCTTTTCAGCTTCGCCTTTCAAATTGGCTTTGATTTCATTAATTTGCTCTTTTGCCAAGCCAATATAGTCGTTTGCTTTTTTTGCAACGCTTTCGCTGACTTCCTGAACGCGATCTTGGGCATAGCCGACGAAATCGTTAATGTTTTCACTGGCTTCTTTCGCCTTGTCGCCAATGACGACATACACTTCTTCCCTATTGTCGTACAGAATTTTTGCTGCCACCCCAGCAAGCACTCCCATAAAGAACCCAAATGCAAATTTTTCTCTGGACATTCTGTCAATTCCTCCATCTTATTGGTTATATTTTCTGGAAACTCTAGTCTGTTGAGCAATTATACCATATAGAGTTGCCTTTTCCAAACTAAAAAAGGGCGATCAGCCTTTGGCTGATTCGTCCTTGTAAGTGTTGTTTACAATAGCGGCAAAATCTTTTCCGCTCAGGTACTCTTTTTCATAGAGCACTTTGACAACGCGATTAATTGTGTCCACATTTTCAGAAATAATGCTCTTGGCCCTTGCATAGCAGGCGTCAATGATTTTCTTGGTTTCCTGGTCAATGATAGCGGCGATCTCTTCACTGATTTCTTTTGAGCGCATGAGATCGCGCCCAACAAACACTTCGGTCGCGCCGTTTCCAAAAGATACCGGACCAAGGCGCTCGCTCATTCCATATTGCGTAATCATGCGGCGGGCTTCCTTTGTCGCCTCTTCGATGTCCGAAATGGCGCCAGTGCAAATGTCGTCAAGCATAATCTCTTCCGCTGCCCTGCCTCCTAGGGTCGCAGTTATCGTCTCGACCAGTTTCGTCTTTGAGACATGGTTGTTGTCGTTTTCGGAAAGCGGGATGACATACCCTGCTGCCGCGCCGCGCGGAATAATAGAAATCTCGTGCACATCGTCGCAGTTCGGCAACAGATGGAAAAGAAGCGCATGGCCTGTTTCATGGTAAGCTGTAATGCGTTTGTCATACTCCGTGACGAGCCGGCTTTTCCTTTCAGGACCCGCAATAACGCGCTTGATGGCTTCCTGAATGTTCTCCTGGGAGATCGCCTTTTGCTTGCCCCGCGCGGCAAGGAGGGAAGCTTCGTTCATGACGTTTTCCAAATCCGCGCCTGTAAACCCAGCGGTTGATTTCGCAATCGTGCGAAAATTGATTTCTGGATCGTAGGGCTTTCCCTGCGAGTGGACTTTCAAAATTGACTCTCTGCCCTTTGCGTCTGGAAGGGAGACATTTATCTGCCGATCAAAGCGGCCAGGGCGCATGAGCGCAGGATCGAGAATGTCCGCCCGGTTTGTTGCGGCAATGATGATTATTCCCTGGTGGTTTGAGAAGCCGTCCATTTCGACGAGAAGCTGGTTGAGCGTTTGCTCGCGCTCGTCGTTGCCTCCGCCCAGCCCCGCCCCCCTGTGGCGGCCGACTGCGTCGATTTCGTCAATAAAGAGGATGCATGGGGCATTTTTTTTGGCTGTTTCAAACAAGTCGCGGACGCGGGACGCGCCGACGCCGACAAACATTTCAACAAATTCCGAGCCGCTGATGGTAAAGAACGGAACGCCGGCCTCTCCAGCAGTCGCGCGGGCAAGCAATGTCTTTCCAGTGCCAGGCGGCCCGACAAGAAGCACGCCCTTTGGAATTCTGGCCCCGAGCCGGTTGTACTTTTCAGGATGCTTCAGAAAGTCCACTACTTCCTCAAGCTCCTCCTTTTCTTCGTCTGCGCCTGCCACCTGGCCGAAATTGACGTCTTTGTCAGATCTCATGTACATACGCGCCTTGCTTTTGCCAAAGCTGATGACGCGCCCTGAGCCTCCGCCTTGCTGGCTGAGAAAGAAGAAGAGAAGAACGCCAATCATCACAAGCGTGGACACGATGAGCAGAATATTGAGAAAGCTGTCTTCGTCAAGCGGGGCATAAGTGGCGGGTATGCTTTTCCCGCTCGCCTCATAAGCGGCCAGCGCCTGGTTGAACTCTTCAATTGGCACATACGCGCTTACGGCTGTAACGCTGTTGTATTCGTCCACAAGGTTTTGCTTGAGCTCGCCTTTGACAAATGCAATGCCGTTTTTGCCCATCTGCACTTCAATAGATTCTATCTGGTTTGCGTTGAGGCGCTTAATGAGATCTGTGTAGATAATTTCGTTTGTTCTGAGCCTTCCAAAAACGCTTCCGTTTGAAAAGCCATGCCAAATAAGGTAAAACACAATGAATAATACGCTATACGATATTATAGTCCGAAGCAGGCTGTTATTTTTTTTCAACACTTATCTCCTGGGTAGGGCAAACATGCGGCGCCCCGCCATGCGAGGGGGTGCGGGGTTTTAGCCACTAAAAGCAGGCTCGCCGAGCACGCCAATATAAGGGATGTTGCGATAGAGGCCTGCGTAGTCAAGCCCGTACCCAACAACAAACTCGTTTTCGATGGCAAAGCCCAGGTAATCCATTTTCACGGGCTTTTGATCCTGGTTTCCTCTTCTCTTATAGAGAAGCGTACATACGCGCATTGATTTTGGGCCCCTCTCTTCGAGAACGCGTATGAGGTAGTCTAGCGTGAGCCCAGTGTCTAGTATATCTTCAACTATCCAGACGTCCCTGTCTGTAATTGGGCAGTCCAGATCTTTTAGTATTCGCACGACGCCGCTTGATTCGGTGTTTGCTCCGTAGCTGGACACGGACATAAAGTCAATTTCCAGCTGAATGTCCAGCTTACGCACGAGATCTGCCATAAAGACGACAGACCCTTTTAGTATGCCGACAAGAAGCGGCACCGTGCCGTAATAGTCGCGCTTGATTTGGGCTGCAATTTCGGCTATTCTTGCCTGAATCGTTTCTTCGTCTATGAGAACGCGCTCAATATTGTCCATTGCCATTGTCCATTTTTATTTGCCGCACTGCCAATCCGGCGTGCCAATGCCCAAAGAGGCGCGCATGATGCGAATCTCAAGCACTTTTGCTGTGTCTGCCAATACCTTGTAGCTTTCGCCAAGGGCAAGATTGCCAACAAGCGCAATTTCGCCGTCGCAGATCAAAATTGGGGTGCGCGAGCGCATCCAGTCCGGAACCTTGCGATCTATGAAAAACTTTTTTAGGCTTTTGTGGCGGCTGCCCATTCCAAGCGGGGAAAAACTGTCCCCTTCCGAGCGCGAGCGAAACCTGAGAAATTTCCCATTCATTTTATCATAGTTTAAACGCATTCTATCATTGCCCGTATTTTTTTTTGTATTCTCCAAGACTCTCGACGCAATTGCAAATCCAGCCTTTGTCACAATCTGGACTGCGCCGACTGCAAGTGGATAGGAAAACGGGGGGGCAGGCATATGCGGAGCATTGCTGGCCTCAAGCGTCCCATAGCGCATTTCCATGCAAACCCCCGGCAGATCCAGCCTCCAGCGGCTTTTTCCCTCCCGGACTTTCTGGGCGATCGCCTCCAAATGCAGGTAAGATATGTCACGGCCCCCTCCGGCGCCTTCCGCCATGAGGAGCAGCGCCTCGCAAAGCACCGCGTCATGCAGTCCGGAAAGGGCTGAAGCAGGAGCGGACACCGTTTGCGCTTCCTTGCGCATAGGCACTTTCTGGGCCTCAGACATGGCAAAGCCGGCATATGCGGCTGCAGAACGGGACAAGCGGTTGAGGGCGGCTACTGCCTGCGGGTTTTCGCGGCGGAAAACAGGGAGCATTTCATTTCGCACGCGGTTTCGAAAGTGCCTCGGATCTTGGTTGGATTCGTCTGTTTTGTAGGCTGCGCCGTTTTCCGAAAGCCAGGACAGAATTTCTTCTTTTGAGAAATCCAGCATTGGCCGGACCACGCGCCCGTTTTTTTCGGGGATGCCGGCAAGGCCCCGCACGGCCGTGCCGCGCAAAATGCGCATAAATACCGTTTCTGCGTTGTCTTGCGCGTGATGCGCAGTGGCTATTGCCGTATAGCCCTCCCTTGCGCGGATTTCCTCCATAAGCCGATAGCGCAGCTCCCTGCCAGACTCCTCAATAGACAGGCCTTGCTCGGCGGCAAACGCAAAAGCGTCTCTTCTTTCAATATAAATGGGAATTCCTAGGCTTTGGCAGAGGCCTGCGCAAAAGGCCTCTTCTTCCCCCGCGCTCTTGCGAAGCAGGTGGTTCAGGTGAAACGCTCCCACCGTCAGGCCCGAAGCGGCGCGAAGGCGGCACAGCATTAAGAGGAGGAAAACGGAATCGCTTCCACCGGACAGGGCAGTGAGAACGCTGTCTTTTGGTTCGCATAGGCGCCTGCCAAAAAGCGCCTCTTTGAATTTTTCTTCAGCAAGCATATGATTAGGATATCATTAACAGCGGCTTGAAAAAACAGGCCTGCGCCAATTTTTCCGGTCGGCGCAAAAGCAGGAAAGCGGCGCGAGAGGCGCGCAAAAGGGCGTGTGGCGCCAAAGACAATTGCCAATAATATAAAGGCGGGCCGCTGCGGCGGCGCGCCGCTTTTTCACATCTTGCGGATGTGGTATAATATTTCGGTATTATCAAAGAAACTAGGTGCTAAAAAACAATTATGGGACTTCTGTCAAAGATTTCAGATAAACTTGATTCAAGGGAGCTGAAGCGCTATATACGTCTTTCGGAGCAGGTGCAGGCGCTGGACGAATCCTACCAGGCCCTTTCCGATGAAGGGCTTAGATCCAAAACCTCCGAATTCAAGCGGCGCCTTGAAAACGGCGAGACGCTGGACAGTCTGTTGGTTGAGGCTTTTGCCACGGTGCGCGAGGCATCCAGCCGCGAACTTGGCATGAAGCCGTTTCCTGTGCAGCTCATTGGCGGCGCCATCCTGCATTATGGAAATATTGCCGAAATGAAGACAGGCGAAGGCAAAACCCTCGTCGCTACCCTCCCTTCCTATCTAAACGCTCTATCGGGAAAAGGCGTACACGTTGTGACGGTCAACGACTACCTGGCATCCCGCGATGCTGCCTGGATGGGGAAAATCCACCGCTTTTTGGGGCTGAGCGTCGGCCTTGTTGTTCATGGCGGAACCCCAGACGAAAAAAGGGCCGCATACAGGGCAGATATCACATATGGAACGAACAATGAATACGGGTTCGACTATTTGCGCGACAACATGGTCGTCGAAAAGGCCTCGCTTTCCCAAAGAGAGCTAAATTTTGCCATCGTCGATGAGGTGGACTCGATTCTCGTAGACGAGGCAAGAACTCCGCTGATCATTTCTGGATCAGGCCAGGAAAGCACAATTATGTACGCCCGCGCAAACAGTTTCGCCCTGTCGCTTCGCGAAGAAGAAGACTACACGAAAGATGAAAAAATGCATGCCGCAACCCTCACCGAGCCAGGCGTGAAAAAGGCGGAGAGGTTTTTTGGCGTCTCAAACCTCTCCGACATCGAGAACATTGAGCTTCAGCACTACATTAACCAAGCGCTAAAAGCGCAGTACCTCATGAAAAGGGACGTGGACTATGTAAACTCTGACGGGGAGATTGTCATTGTTGACGAGTTTACGGGCCGCCTTATGCCAGGGCGGCGCTACAACGAGGGTCTGCACCAGGCGATTGAGGCAAAAGAGGGCGTAAAAGTAGCTCGCGAGTCGGTTACGCTTGCAACCATCACTTTTCAGAACTATTTCCGCCTTTATTCAAAGCTTTCCGGCATGACTGGAACAGCAAAGACGGAAGAAGAGGAGTTTCGCTCCATTTATGGCATGGAAGTTATCTGCGTGCCAACGAACAAGCCAATGATTCGCCGAGACCTTAACGATTTCGTCTACCGAACCGAAAGCGGCAAATTTGACTCCGTCATCAACGAGATCGTTGAGCGGCACGCAACTGGGCAGCCGGTTCTAGTGGGCACAATTTCGATAGAAAAGAGCGAGCGCCTCTCCAAAATGCTAACGCAGAGAGGCGTCAGGCATGAGGTCCTCAACGCCAAGCAGCACCAAAAAGAGGCGGAGATCATTGCTAAAGCTGGGCAAAAGGGCAATGTCACCATTTCTACCAATATGGCTGGCCGCGGCACGGACATCATATTGGGCGAAGGCGTGGTTGAATTGGGCGGCCTCCACATCATTGGCACCGAGCGCCACGAAGCCAGGCGCATTGACAACCAGCTTCGCGGCCGAGCCGGGCGGCAAGGGGACCCTGGCTCCTCTCAGTTCTACCTTTCCCTGGAGGACGATCTTTTTCGGCTTTTTGGCTCTGGCCGCTTCACAGGGCTAATGGATAGAGTGGGCATGGAGGAGAATGTGCCCATTGAAGCAAAGATCGTAACGCGAGGGATCGAAAATGCGCAAAAATCCGTGGAAGGCCGAAATTTTGGGATCCGAAAAAATGTCCTTAAGTACGATGACGTTATGAATAAGCAGAGAGAGGTTATTTATGGGCAGCGCCGCCAGGTGCTGGACGGCGAAGACGTTAGCGGGATCATTCGGCAGTACATTCAAGCCGTAATTGACAACTCTGTTGACGGGGCGCTTGCCGCTGAGTCGGAGTCGGGCGAGGGGGAAATGCGCAGCCTCGAAAGCGAACTGGCGGAAATCTTTGGAATAGCGATTCCGCTGGGTGCAGGCCTGAGCGGGGAAGAGCTTAAGAAAAATGCTTTCGAAGCGGCGCTGGCACGGTACAGCGAGCGAGAAAAGGGCTTTGGCGCGGAAGAAATGCGCAAATATGAGCGCCTCATCCTTCTGAGGATTGTCGACAACTCCTGGATGGAGCACATCGACAACATGGATCAGCTTCGCCAGGGCATTAGCCTGCATGCCTATGGCCACACAGATCCTGTGCAGGCATATACAAAAGAGGGCCTTGACATGTTTGAGGGAATGACAGAGACGATCATTGCCGAAACAGTAAAAAACCTCTTTCATTTTGAGGTGCGGGAAGAGAGCACGCTGCCAAAGGAGAAGATGAAGCCGCCTGCCATGTCGACAAACCGCGACGCCCCCGCGCAAAAAATCCGCAGGGAGGGGCAAATAGCTAAGAATGCGCCCTGCCCATGCGGCAGCGGCAAAAAATACAAGCGCTGCTGCGGAAAAGATATAGCCTGAAGAGGCAAGGAGGCTTATGATTTATTTAGACGATATGCGTTCCGAACTCAACAGCGTGGCAAAACAGCTAATTGAACTGCGAGACTCTCTTTGACAAGTCAGGGCTTCTAAGCGAAATAGCATTGGAAGAGGAAGCGAC
>JAITGT010000010.1 GCA_031280495.1 Eubacteriaceae bacterium | reverse complement strand
GGCGTGGCATTGAGCGCTGCAAGGCCGATGTGGCCAATAGGGACAGACGGTTTGTCCTTTACTTCAACAACCTCGGCGGTCAGGACAAAGCAGTCGTCGTTCATTCCATCCGCTTTCTTCAACAATAGCCTATCCCTTCCCAGATAGAGTGTGTCCCCTATTCGGAGGTTTGTAATTCCATTTGGAAGCGTGCCGTTAAGGAGAAGGGAATATGTCGAGCTTCCTCCGCCCGACACGATTGGGCAAGGCATCCCAGAGCGCGCAAGCCGGGATGCTATTTCAGATAGCGCCTCCATGTTTTCGACGGAGGGATCCACGCCTCCGTAGCAGTTCAGGTTTGTTGCAATGCCGCAGAACTGAATGGCTGGCATACTGGACGCTTCGCGCGCTGCCTCTTCGATGTCTGCGTAGCGATAGTAGCCTTCCCGAAGATCGCCCAAATCCCACATTAGGGCGACTTTGTGAAGCTTTTTCTGCTTTAGCGCTTCTCTGTTGAGAATTCGGATTGTGCTTAGCTCAGAATTAAGGCTTAAGTCGGAAAAGCGCACGACTTCGCCCGCAATGGAGGGCGCAGGCACTCGAAGCAGCCATTTTTCTGCTGGCAGTGCCGCCATGCTCTCAAGGTTTTCGATGCGGGAATCGGCCAGGGCTTTGACTCCAAAAGAGGCAATGAGCCCGCATACGGCCGGGTCAGCAGCGTGCACTTTTGTGACAGCAGCAAGAGAGATTCCGCGCAATGTGCAGTTTTTTTGCAGAGCCGAGAGGTTTTGGGCGATGCGGCCAAGGCGGACCGTGACTTTTGCGCGCATTTTAGTTCCTAAAAGAATGGACTGGCGCTGGAATGCGCCCTCCCCTGTTGACAAAGCCGGAAGAATCGCTGTTTTGCAGGGCAATGATCGGCGCTTCGCCCAACAGCCCGCCAAACCTTGCAATATCCCCCTCTTTTTTTCCATAGACGGGAATGATTCGCACAGCCGTCGTTTTGTTGTTTGCTACGCCGATGGACGCCTCGTCTGCGATGACAGCGGAAAGCGTCTCAGGCGGGGTGTCGCCAGCGACGGCAATCATGTCGAGCCCCACAGAGCAAACGCTTGTCATGGCTTCCAGCTTGTCAAAAGACAGCCATCCCCCAGTGAGGGCGCGCACCATTCCAGAGTCTTCCGAAAGCGGAATGAAAGCGCCGCTAAGCCCGCCAACATGGGAGGAAGCCATAATGCCGCCTTTTTTGACTGCGTCCGTCAGCAGGGCTAGAGCCGCTGTCGTGCCATGGGAGCCAGTATGGCTGATGCCCATTGCCTCAATGATGTCGGCGACGGAGTCGCCTACCTCTGGAGTTGGCGCAAGCGACAGATCAAGGATGCCAAAGGGGACGCCCAGCCGTTTGGCTGCTTCGCTGCCAACGAGCTGGCCTGCCCTTGTAATTTTGAACGCAGTGCGCTTTATTGCCTCGCACACTTCGTCTATGGGAGCGCCTTTGAGCTTTTCTATGGAGGCAAGCACGGTGCCTGGCCCGCTTACGCCCACATGAATGGCCGCTTCCCCTTCGCCTGGGCCATGGAAAGCTCCCGCCATAAACGGGTTGTCTTCCACCGCGTTGGCAAAGACAACAAACTTGCAGCAGCCGATGGAGTCTTCGTCTCTCGTTAGATAAGCAATGCTCTGAATGGTATGGCCCATTATTTTCACGGCGTCTAGGTTGATTCCTGCTTTTGTGGTGCCAACATTGACTGAAGAGCAGACCCTTTTCGTTTCTGCGAGAGCCTGTGGTATCGAACTAATAAATGCCGCTTCGCTGTCTGTAATGCCTTTATGCAGCAAGGCCGAGTAGCCGCCAATAAAGTTGACGCCTGCTTCTATAGCTACCCGGTCTAAGGAATGGGCGATTTCGATGTAGCTTCCAGGGTCGGGGAAGGCGGCAAAGGATATAGGCGTTACGGAGATTCGCTTATTGATAATGGGCACTCCGTACTCTTCTTCAATGTCTTCCCCAGTTTTTACGAGCCTGCCTGCAAGGCGCATGGCTTTCTCGTATATCTTGGCAGCGCACTCAGCCGGTGCGCCTCCAAAGCAGTCAAAAAGAGAAATCCCCATTGTTATGGTGCGGATGTCGAGTTTCTCTTTTTCCAGCATGTCGATCGTCTCTAGAACGTCCGAATATATAACCATTTGCCCTCTTTAGATATGGTGCGTTTCGTCGAATATTTCTGTTTTCTGTATTTGCACGGAGAGATCCTCCTCTGCGAGTGGGGCAAGACTCCGCTTAATCTCAGAAATCGTAGCGGAATCCGGAATGTTGACCAGCATGAGCATAGTGAAATACCCTTGCATAATAGTCTGGCTGATATCCTCGATATTGACTTCGGATTCATAAAGAATCTTGGAAACCTTGTAAATGATGCCTGTCTTGTCTTGCCCAATAACGGAAATAACCGCTTTCATATCCGCGCCTTTCAAAATCTATGCCCAAATGTCTTCAAGCCTGTTTCGCAGATTTTATGGAGACACGCCCAAATTTTGATTAGCTTCCCCTTTCCAGTTTATGTAGAATGCTTATGCCTGCCGAGTGGAACAGCCAATTTTGCCGCTCTTTGGGGGCAGGCCGTTTTTTTTCGAACTGGCGGCGGCTTTTTCCCTGCGCCCTTTGGAGCCCTGCCCCTTTAGACAAAGGAAAGCCTTGTGCTATAATGAAATTATAACATGCGCATGCGGCGATTGTGCCG
>JAITGT010000045.1 GCA_031280495.1 Eubacteriaceae bacterium | reverse complement strand
AGCCATCTGCTCGTTCTTGTGTACACAGTGTGCCAATTTCCGAGCGCTGCCGGCAAAGCGCGCCACTTGCAGCCGTTTTCGAGCACGTAAAGCAGCGCATTGAGATAGTCAAGGTTATTCATTGTGACATTGCCCCTTTGCCTTGGAAGCAGATGGGCAATTGAATCATATTGTTTTAGCGTGATCATGCCATAATATTACCATATTCAACGCTTCCGGGCAATAGTGTTAACACGCCTTAAATAATGCTGCGCAACAAGGGAAAAAGCCGCCGGCATTGTCGCCTGCGGCGCTATTATGGGTTTTACGGCTTTGAAACGTCCTTGCCAAAATACTTTGTCGATATTTCTGTCAGCTTTCCGTTAGACGAAAGCTGCGCAAGAGCGCTGTTGATGTCCGCCAGAAGGTCTTCGTTTCCAATCTTCACGGGGGAAGCCATAACAATGGGCTCCTCCATCTCGGCAACAATCTTAAGAGGGGACTCTGGTTTTTGCGTCATAAAGTCATAATAGGCAAGATCGTCGTTGATTGCGGCATCAGACCTTGACTCTGCAACGAGCTGGGCCGCTTTGCTAAATCCGTCCACGCCGTCTACCGTAGCTCCATAGCTTTCAGCAAACTGGGCGTAATTGCTGTTTGTGGACTGGGCAGAGTGTTTGCCGGCTAAATCTTCAAATTTCGTGATTTCCGTGTTTGCCGTGTTGACTATTAGCACAGCCCGTGAATAAGTGTAGGGCTCTGAGAAGGCATATTTCTCCTTGCGCGCGTCAGTAACCGCCATTTGGTTGAATACAGTGTCGCATTTGTCCGCATCAAAAGACGCCACCATTGAGTCCCAAGGCGCTTCGACGAATATTGGCTTTAGGCCAAGCACTTCACTGACGGCCAAGGCAATTTCTATGTCATAGCCAGTAAGGAGCCCTGTTTCGTCATGATAGGAGAATGGGGCGTAAGTGCCCTCTGTGCCGATCCTTAGCTCGCCGGAAGCTTTGATCTGTTCATATGTTCTTTTTGAGCCAGAAGCAGGTGGCTCGCTTCCACTTCCTTCTGGCGCCGCGCCGCTGCAAGACGGCAAAGCGAGCGCAAGCGCAAGGGCGAGCGACGCAATGATAATGGATCTTGTTTTCATGTTCCCTCCTGAAATCATGCTGAATTTGAGAAAATGCGCTCAAATCATACAATGTCTGATCCTAGTATACAGCAAAAGAATTATTTAAGGATGGCTTCCGCTTTCAAGCGCTGTTTCTAGAATGAATTGCTGCTATTTTGCTTTTGGGGGCTATCAAGGCATATCAAGGCTATATATGCTTTGCAGCAAGATTTATAAAAAAACGCAAAGAAAAAGCCCTTGCTCTGACTGCAGGGGGCATGTCGGGTGCAGAAAAGAAAAGCAGTAGCCAGTCATACAGTGCGCGTCCCAAGCTAGCGCAGCCTTCCGACATTTAGCCTACAAGTTCTATAAGCGCCAGCTTGTCCGCGCGTTTGCTTCGCTGGCGGGCAGCCCTCCGGGCGCGAGGGCCTCCTCTTTGGATTTACAGCCGAAAAAAGGCGCATGCCCCTGAAAGGCAAAGCCTGTCCAATTGCCCTCCCCAAGCGGCTTTCTTATGCCCAAGCCCTCCTCTTTATGCGCGATTCAGGCTTGCCTGCTGGCTAGAGCAGGCCTCCTTGCTTTGCTTCTGTTGGCTGAGCCAAATCCAGAAAAATACTCCTTAATCGCCTCTCTGGCAGCTGCGAAGCTGGCGCGCCGCCACACAGGCACAATGCAGGGCGGGCACGCTGGCCGATATTGCCTTAAGCGCATTGCTATACTTTGCTCGCATGCATTAGCGAGGCAGTTACCTGCGCTGGGACAGAAACTCTTCAAGCGTCTTCCACCCTTCCTGGAAATACTGCGTGGCCAGATCTTTTCCTATAAACCGATAGTGCCATGGCTCATATGAGTATTGGGTGATGAGTTCGCTTCCGTCTCCATAGCGCAAGACAAAGCCATATTCATGCGCATGTTTTGCGAGCCATGCAAATGCGTCTGTCCTTGAAAAGCTTTCTTCCAGCCTCCCTTTTTCTGACGGAGTGGACAGATCTGCGGCATAACCTGATTGATGCTCGCTAAATCCTGGCATTGCAGATATGGTCTGGCTTGGGCCCCTCTTTTCAAGGGCGTCTTTATAGAGAGCCGCCTGCCTGTCATATGAGCGGAACCCGGAGGCAAAAAGAATGCTAACGCCCTCTTCGGCAGCGGAAGCAACCATCTCTTTAAGGCATTGCATAGCTTCAATGCAAAGAGATTTGCCGCCCTCTTCAACTAATCCTGCCGGCTCATAGCTTGGCGACATCGAGTTTGCGAGCGGGCCGATGAGCGCTTTAGGCCCAGAAGATACAGCGTTTTGGCTAAAGCAGCGGTATGCAAAGGATTTTTGCATGTCTTTGTAAGTAACTGTAAGCGTGAGGAAATCAGGGCAATTCATGGCGACGGCAGCGACGCGCGCGCCTAAGAGAATAGCGCCGGAAGCCGTCTGCACGCGCACGCCTTCCGTCACATTCTCTGTTGCCTGCGCCCCATTTGCGTCTGTCCCATGGATCTGGGCAAAGAAAGAGACGGCGCTCCCCCTCATTGCTTCGCCCGTCTCGTTTGTCGCGCGCAATTCCATGTTTTCTACCCTCACTACTTTGGATCTGACGGCGTTCTGGAATGTCTGCACTTCCTGTGGGCCATCGTTGGCGGGTTCGCTTTCGTGCCAGCGTGAAGGGCGTTCTGGCAGCCGTATCTCAAAATAGGCTGAGGCGATGATGCTGGCGAGAGACACAAAAATGACAAGCCACCACTTAAGCTTCTTCAATGTACCCTCCTCCCTATGCAAAAGTATATGAAATGGCATCGGGCGCTATAACCGCGCCAAAGGGGCAAGAAATATCGAGAGGGCAGCTCCTGTGCGCTGTTTTCCTCCAATTGCGCGCTGGGCAGGTAAAGCATAGAGGGCGCGAAAAAAAAAACTGCCGCTTTTCGCGGCAGCTGAGCCTGTCCCTCAGGCTAATAGTCTTCCTCTTCGCTTTCGTCTTCATGAATGTCGTTTTTTGGCTTTTGCAGGCCTTCAATGGCAATGCCGTTCTTTTCGGCGTAGTCCCAAAGTGCCGCATGAATAGCTTCCTCTGCAAGCAGGGAACAATGCACTTTTACAGCAGGAAGCCCATCCAGTGCTTCCATGACCGCCTTGTTTGTTACTTC
>JAITGT010000036.1 GCA_031280495.1 Eubacteriaceae bacterium | reverse complement strand
TTTGCCGCTCAATGTATTCATAGGCGACTTCCCTCATATGTGGGCCAGTTGATCTTAGGCCGGCACAGAAGGCGACGCCGAGCGCCGTAATGGCGACAATAGCCACAAAGCGGCTAAAGGTTGTTTTGACGAGCCGAAAACAGTCTTTGATATAGGCGGTCAGCGCCATTTACCATTCCACCTCCTCTATCGGGACGGGGCTTGCGTTGCGTTCCTCTTTCGTCACTTTTCCGTTCTTAATCTGCACGACGCAGTCGGCGATTTGGGCGATAGACTGGTTATGGGTGATGAGAATGACGGTCATGCCCTTTTCGCGGCTTGTATGGGACAGCAGGGAGAGAATCTTCTTCCCGGAGGCAAAGTCCAGCGCGCCGGTTGGCTCATCGCATAGGAGAAGCTTTGGGCCCTTAGCCAAAGCGCGGGCAATTGCGACGCGCTGCTGCTCGCCCCCTGAGAGCTGGGCAGGAAAATTTTTTTTCTTTTCGCCAAGCCCTACATCCTCAAGCATCTCGCCAGCATTCAGCTTAGATGCGCAGATCTGTGCGGCAAGCTCCACATTTTCGAGTGCAGTCAAGTTGGGAACGAGGTTGTAGAATTGAAAAACAAACCCAATGTCCTTGCGGCGGTATGCGGTCAGCTGCCTCTTGGTAAATTTTGCAATGTCTGTTCCGTCGATGTAGATGTGCCCGCTGTCCGCAGAGTCCATGCCTCCGATAAGGTTGAGGGCAGTTGTTTTGCCTGCGCCGCTCGGGCCCAAAACAACTGCCAGCTCCCCCTTTTTCACGCCAAAGGTTATCCCGTCGGCAGCGCGCACAAGCACTTCGCCAACTTTGTACTCTTTCACCACATCTACAAGAGAAATGTAGCTTGTATCCATTATTTTCACCATAAGTAGGTATTGAACAATTGTTGTTTATTAATCAGATGCATATAATAATAATAAAAGCTTAAGCCAATTGCAATGAACAGCAAACGAGATTCTGTTGAATAACGCACAGTCGAAGAGCCTTGTGTATGGTCAAAACGGAGGATAATTAATGGAAATGGGCAAGCAGGATCGGCGGGTGAGGAAGACCCAGGCAGCGCTCAACTCTGCCCTTGTGCGCTTGCTAAAAGAGACAGAGCTAAAAAACGTGACTGTCAGCAAATTGGCCAAGACGGCGGATGTGAACCGAGGCACGTTCTACGTGCACTACCGAGACGTCTACGATCTCTTTGAGCAAATGGAAAATGATGCTCTCGGTGAATTTGCACAAATTATCCAGCGATATTCCGATAAAGAGGGCGTAGCCTGGTCGCAAGCCATTCGAGATCTTTTTTCCTTTATTTCCGAAAACTGCGATACATTGGAAGCAATCCTCAACTGCAGGGAGTCCACGTTTCTTGCAAAGGCGGTGGACATTTCCCGCCCCAAAAGCATGCAGGAATGGGAGAGGCTCTTTGGCCCGGGGCAGAGCGAGGCATATTACGGCTATTGCTACGCTTATATAACTTCAGGCAGCATTGCGCTTATAAAGTCTTGGTTCCTAAACGGAATGAAAGAGGGCGCTTCCGAAATGGCCATACTGACAGATCGCCTGACAGCCTCCTGCATGCCTCTTATTTAGCGCCTGCCCCCTGGCGCGCTTGAGCCAGGAAAGCCCGCTGATTTGCGTGGGTAGCCCCATACCCCATTTCTGCCCACTCCTCTTTTCGCAAGCTTTTGGCGAAAAGCGCTTAGCCGGCGCTAGCGCCCACCCCTGCCATTCGCGGTTTCGGCTTTTGCGCAAAAGGCTCCGCTAGAGCGCCAGGCGCGCCGCATAGATAGGCAAAAGCGCTGCGCCGCCCATCAATTGGCATAATAGAGCATCGCCGTCTGAAGCATAATAAATGCGTCGAATGCAAAAGAGACAGAATTCTAGCGACTAAAAGAGGAGTAATATGGCTCAGCAAAACAGTTCTACAAACAGCCTCTACAAACCAGGCGAAGACAATGTGCCCGCAGGCACCTATCAAGAAGTCGGCCAGCGGGGCGGAAGCGTGACCAATGCCAGAACAGTGACCATCGACAAAGGCGATCGCCTGCCGCCAACGCAGCAGTCAGGGAATATGTGGAAGAAGCAGTAAGCTAATTTTTCCTTAATAAAAGCAGCATTGAAGCTCGCTTTTAGTAGGAAAACAAAAGCTGCCCCGCGCATGCGGGGGCAGCTTTTCCTCTATTCGCCAGCAATGGGCGCAGATGCCGCTACGGCCCTGGCTAGGCAAGCCCCCTTGCTTTAGAGGCTTTAAGGAGGCGCTCCAGCGCCTCTTGCAGCGTGTCTTTGGGGCATGCGAGGTTGATGCGCTCGAATCCTACGCCTTCATTGCCAAAAAGGTACCCCTCATCGGTGAACCACTCTGCGTCGTGCTGCATAAAGTGCTCCAGCTCTCTTTGGCCAAGCCCAAATGAGCGGAAGTCAAGCCACTGCAGGTATGTCCCTTCCAAGCGGTGCACTGCAACAGAAGGCAGGCGCTCGCTAAAAAAAGACTGGACGGCGCTATGGTTTGCTTCGAGCAGGCGAAGAAATTCATCGAGCCATTTCCCGCACTTTGTATAGGCAATCTCGCAAGCCTTCATCCCCAGCACATTGACCGAAAACTGGGCCTGGCGTATGTAGTGGGATGTGATTTTATCGCGCGCCGCCTTGTTCGGAATGGCAATGTTGGAAGTCTGAAGGCCCGCCAGGTTGAATGTCTTCGACGGAGCGGTGCACACCATGCAGTTTTCTTGCGCATCTGAGGACAGGTCGGCGAACACAGTGTGGGACGCGCCGTTAAGCACAATGTCAAAGTGAATCTCGTCTGAAACCACAAACACGCTGTTTCTTAGGCAGATTTCCGCAACGCGGCTTAATTCTTCCCGCGTCCATACACGGCCCACGGGGTTGTGCGGGCTGCAAAGAAGAAGAAGCTTGTTCTTTGGATCCGCTGCCTTCTTCTCCAAATCTGCGTAGTCCATTCGGTAGACGCCATTTGCATCCACGAGCAAAGGGTTATTGACAAGAGTTCTCTGGTTTAGGTTCACCGCCATGGCAAACGGGTAGTAGACGGGCGGCTGGATGATAACTCCATCCCCTTCATTGGTGAGAGCGTTCACTGCGGCAAAAAACGCGGATACAACGCCAGGGGTCTGAATAAACCATTCCTCTTTTGCATCCCATCCATGCCTTTCCTTCATCCAGCCAATGACCGCGTCTTTGTAGCTCTTCGTGGGCTCAGTGTAGCCTAGCACAGCGTGAGAAAGAAATTCCTTTAGCCCCTCCGTAATCTCAGGAGGGTTGTTTAGCTCCATGTCTGCAACGGAAAGCGGAATGACGCCTTCTGCAACATTGGGCTTGATTTCGTACATTCGATCCCATTTGCCAGAGCCTGTGCCCTTTCGGTTGACGCGTGCCGTAAAGTCGTATGCCATACTTTAAACCTCTCTTTCTTTCCATCCATCGCACAGCCAGCGCTAATGCTATGCGGGCGGCCTGATGGGCGGCGCAGGCGCTTGCCTCTATACTTATCTGTCCATAGGCGTTGGGCAGTTCCCTGCCTTGCGCAGTTTGCCTGTTCGCGCTCCAAGGCGATAGCAGCTATGCTTCATGCGTCGCCCGCTCTGCGCAGCGAGCGCCAGATCTTCAATCGGAACCCCTTATTTTTGGGGACGGAATTCGCCAGGCCCTGCCGAAAAAACTTGGCTGACTCAGCAGTGTCGGATGGGGAAGGGCCCGCCTGGGCGCTTTAAGCCCTTCAAAGCCTATGCCGAATCCGATCCGGCGCATTATGAATTTGCCATTCCCTGCCTTTTCTGTAACAGAGGAGCTGCACTGTCTGCGGAGCGCAATGCGGCGATTGCGTGAAGGCCTGCCCGGTTTGCTGGCAGCGCAGCCTGGCGCCCATCGCGCTCTTTGCTTCCAGCGCTTGCGAACGCGGGGGCACTTCCTAGATGCAGCGCGCATGTGGCTGCGCTCCGGGCACCCTTTGCATGCGCGCTTCGCCCGCTTGCTGTGAAGCCAGGCCGGTTTGTCCCCTTTGCCCAATGGGAAGCAGGAATTGCGTATGTCATGCTTTGTCTGCGCCAAGCTTACCTGGCTGGACAGCCAGGCGCGCCTTCGGCAGGATTGCCTGAATCGGAGTGCAAGGGCGCGCATTCTCTCATATGGCCCGGGCCGCGCGCCAGCCAGAATAGAGCAGGCAGAGGCATTGGAAGAAACAGCAATATGGCAAGGCGCCTCTTCGCATGCCCTCTGCGGCGCGCCTTGCACAATTTTGTGTATTTTCCATAATGGCGCCGCAATGATTCTATTTTATCACGCTGCCTAGACAGTAAGCGCGCGCCTTCCTTTTTTCTGTGCCTGTCTTTGCTATAATTCATGTAGAAAGGGGGCAATGATGAATAAGCTCAAAACAAAAAACGCACTCGCGCCCGTTTTGCTTATTGCCACTGGCGCTTTGTTCCTAGCCTTGGGGATTCTTCGGGGAGAGGCGGCGCTCGCGTTCCTGAAGGCGATACGCATATGCCTTGAGTGCATTGGGATTGGCTAGAAAGGGCCTGTTCCGCAAAACAGTGCAAGCCTTCTGGGCGGCTGCGACCAATTCTTATCTGCCCGGCTACTTTCAGGGCAAGATCTACCAAGGCGCTTTGAAGCGCGCCTGCCTGCCTGGCTTGAATTGCTATTCATGCCCTGGCAGCATCGGAAGCTGCCCTATTGGATCGCTTCAGGCAGTTCTTGCCAGCCCCCGCTATATTGTGCCCTTCTGGATTGCAGGCTACCTCCTTATGGTCGGCGGGCTTGCCGCCAGGCTTGTTTGCGGCTTTTTCTGCCCGTTTGGCCTGGTCCAGGAAGCTCTCTACCGCATTCCGTTCCCTGTCAAAGCAAGGACGTTTCGCTTCGACAGGGCTCTACGCAAAGCAAAGTACGCGATCCTTGCCGCGTTTGTGCTTGCTGTGCCCCAGATTGCTTCGGATTCGGCGGGAAATGGGGTTCCTTTTTTCTGCAAATGGCTCTGCCCTGCGGGGACGCTTGAGGCGGCCTTGCCTCTCATGGCGTCCAGCCATGATCTTCGAAACCTGGCTGGATTTGTTTTTCTTTGGAAGGCGCTGGTGTTGGCTGCCGTTGCGATAGCATGCCTTGCCGTCTACAGGGCCTTTTGCCGCTACCTTTGCCCATTGGGCGCAATCTATGGTTTCTTCAACCGCTTTTCCGCATATCGCTACGCTGTTGAGGAAATCAGGTGCACAAGCTGCGGCGCATGCGAACATGCCTGCCCTATGGCTGTCAATCCGCGCGTGGAAGCAAACAGCGCGGAGTGCATTCGATGCGGAGCATGCAAGGCTGCATGCGCGCGGGGCGCTATATATTCCGCCTTTCTTTTTTGGCCCCTTTCCAAAAGGGCAGCTTCCCATTCCTTGAAACCGCAGGCTAGGCAAGAGGCAAAACTGCCCTCGCGGGAGCAAACCGCGGCCGAGAGAATCCGCTCCCGCTAAACGCAGCTGCATGCAGGCGTATGCAGCGCATCTTGCGCTTTTGCCCGGCGGTTTGGGCCCCATGCCTTAAAACGGCGCCAAAGCAGTGCTTCTATGCTGTGTGCCAATGTTCCGCATGAATGGATGAGCGGTTCATCCCGCTTTGCGCGCAAAAGAAGACGGATTGCCGCTGAAGAATGGGCTTTTTGCCTGGGAAATATGCTGTCAAAGCGCAATATTAATTGGGTTAGTTAAGGCGTGCCCTGTTTTTTGCGCCCCGGGCTAGTTTCAGGAAGGAGCCATGAAAACAAAGGGGCCGCAAAAGCATTGCGCGGCATCCCCGCCGCCCCTTTGTTTGGCTTGCCATAGGACTTGGCAAAATGAACGTTATGAATGGGGGAAAAAATATAGTGCGCCGGCAAAGCGGCAGCCAACACTCTTGGCATTGCACCCTGCAACGCGCTCAGGAGATGGCGGATTGGCGCAGAGCCGGCTTCTGTAAGGGCCGTGCAGGCCAGGCTTCAGGCGAGTGCCAGGCACGCTATGCGCCAGCTCCAGCCGACAGCGGCTGTGGGCGAGGGAAGCGCAATAAGCGCTTTTTTCGGGTGTGCTGCCCCAATCTGTCTTCTGCGCGCGGAATCTGCCGTTTATGAGCGCATTTCAGCGCGCAAAGCACAAAAGTGCTGCTGCTTTTTTCCCTCAGCATCGCCGGGACTAAGTGAATTTGGCATTGAGCAAGGAAGGTCAGCGGGGCCAAGAACCATAAAATGAATATCGCCTGCAGAAACCCGTAAGCAGATGAAAGGGCAGCCGCGTTCGTTCGTATGTCTGGCAAACTTGCCGCAAAATGCAAGTCTGTCTTTTATGCCCTAGCATTGATTCGCCCTATCCTTCCGGCTATTTCAACAGCCAGTCAAGAACATTGATTTGCTTAATCCCATTGTGAGATGTCAGAGGCATGTGATCCATCGTCAAAAGATATTTCGGATTGTGGTCGCTTATCGCCTCAAGAGGGGCAAGTTCGCGTTTCAGCGTATGCCCGTCGGCGTCAATCACCGTGTACGCAACCTGATAGTATTCCTCGCCCTCGTCGCCGCTTGCGATAAAGTCAACCTCCGTTGCGCCGACCTTGCCGATATAGACCTCATACCTGCGGCGCAGAAGTTCCAAGAAAACGATATTTTCAAGAATATGCCCCTCGTCCGCTTTTTGGGGGCCGAGAAGCGCGTAGCGTAGGCCAACGTCGGCGGCATAGTATTTGTCGCCGGTTTTCAGGTACTGTTTCCCCTTGACATCGTACCGGCCAATTCTGTAAAGGATAAAGCTGTCGGTCAGCGAAGAAAGATAGCTCTCTACTGTGTGAACCGAGATTTTTCTGCCAGCGCTTGTCATGGTGTCGGAAATGCTTTTTGTGGAGCAGAGATTTCCGATATTGTGGAACATAAACCGTACCACGCTTTGCAGCATTTCAATGTCAGGGAATCTCCTGCGTGCAATAATGTCCTTTAGGACTATTGTGTCATAAATGCCTTGGAGATACTGCCGCCTGTCTTTCGGCTTTTGAAGTTCCAGCGCGTAGGGGAACGCGCTGTTCTGAACATAGTCCCCGTATAGGCGGTCAACGCTCGTATCGTCTGGAAACGTGGAAACATATTCCTTGAACGACAGCGGAAGCATCTTAATTTCCACATATCGGCCTGAAAGCAGGGTCGCAAGTTCGCCGGAAAGCAGATAGGCGTTTGAACCCGTGATATATACGTCGCAGTTTTTCTTAATGTACAGGCTGTCTACGGCTTTCTGAAAGTCTGTGACGCGCTGGACTTCATCAAGAAAGATATACATTTTCTTGTCTGGCAGCAGCCGTTCCTGTACATATGCATATAGCTGTTTGCTGTTTTCTATATCTTCAAACTCGCCATCCTCAAGATAGACGGACAGGATTTGCTCGTCGGCAACTCCGTCAGACCTGAGATAATCCTGATAGAGTTCAAACAGAGTGGATTTGCCGCAGCGGCGGATGCCAGTAACAACTTTTATCAGCTGTTTGTCCCGAAAGCTGATCAGGTTTTCGAGATATTCTTGCCTTGCTATCATAAGCCACCTCCGGTTTGCTTTGACAGTACCACAAGTTCTTCGATTCATCAAGTTTTTGCACGACTAATGCAAAAACTGTTTTTAAAACGTTAGTTGTTGCATAATTAGTATAGCCGAGAATCAGAGCCCATATTCGGGGGGCAAAATTCAATAAAGAACCATAAGCTAGTTTGAAAACTGACTCTCAACAGTTGATATTCGCCGAAGGGTAGCGCGCCTGAGCGCGCTCCCTTTGCTCCGCAGGCTTTGCGAGGGCGTTGTGGCGCGCCGCCACGCCCTTCTCCCCGCTGGAGGAGGGGTGCGAGAAATATGCTGTGGCCCCAGCCTCGGAGCGCGCCCAGCCATCTCGGCGAGTTCGCTGCCGCATTCGAATGCCGCTGGCTTAAATGCGGCGGCGGCCCCGTATTCAGCAAAGGCGGCAGCCGGGCCTCTGCCAGGCAGCAGCCTCACACTAATCGCGCATGCCTTCCTCTCGGCCATTTCGTGCAGGGCACAGCCGCTGCCCTTCCGCCCCTCCACGAGACTGCGCTCCCAGTCGCCAAACATGCCCAGGAAGATCGCCTCAGGCGGCCTTTCTCAATGCTTTCGCCGAAAATGCGCCTGTTTTTGCGCAGAGCGCTCTTTGCTGGGCAAATTCGCAGGCATTGCAGCGAACAGCAACTGGCTGATGCAGCTGTCGCTCCGCATCGCAACAGTTTCTCTTGGGCCGCATTTCCCGCTTGCAGCGGCCAGCCCCGCCTCCGCGAGGCGCATGGGCCGCTCACCGCCTCCTGAGATGCATGCCCATGCCCCTTTTTGCCTCCCTTTTGACTGTTAGCAGGGCCTGCCTCGATTTTCACGCGCCCAAGCATTGACGAATGGCAGAAATCCGAAATTCTGATGGCGCCATTGCATAGTGGCCCATTTCCGCCTTCACGCTTCAGACAATTTGCGGCCATTCCAAGACAGCACAGGGATCCTGAATGGGCCATTTGCTGCCGCAATTCAATATTCGGCTGAACGCTTAGCTCTTACTGTAAATCAGTCAATAATTTTACGCCCATAACCGTGGCCGGTATGCGGTAGCCTGGCGACAAATTAGAAAGAACCACCACAGCGGCTTGCTTGTTCAAGGCGAATCCAAGATAACAGTTATAGCCATCCGTGCCGCCGTTATGCCAAATGATATTATTCTCAGCATCAATAATCCATGCGGCTCCCATCGAATCCATGCGTATATTCATTTTTGCATTGCTTGCTGAGGCTGCGTTTGCCTCAGCAAGCGCTTTGTGTGTATCAGACAAATATTCTGGCTTTTCATTTATCTGAAGCTGGGCATATTTAAGCATGTCCTCTATAGTAGAGGCTAACGCGCCTGCCGGCATGTAGGCGTCGTTTTTAGCCCAATCCCAATAGTTTTCCAAGTCTCCGGAACCATCGGAAATCTTTGTATTACGCAAACCAAATTCTTCAGTTATATAATTATTGATCATTGTCGGATAATCTAGCTCATAAATTTCGGACAGCACCGCTCCGACAGCCGCAAAGCCAAAATTTGAATAACAAAAATTGTAGCCGCGATCTTCCAAGTCAATCTTTCCATTGCGCTCAAGCAACTGCGTTTTAGAGATTCCATAAAAATCATTTCTGCCATAAAAGAAGTTTGAAACCATCTGCGTTTCAAAGTAATAGCCTTTATAGCCGGATGTATGCGTGACAATGCGCCTTATTGTGGGATAGTAGTCTTTTATGGGTAAGTCAAGATACTTATCTATGCTATCGCTGAGGCTTATTTTTCCTTCGCTAACCGCCTTAAAAAGCAAAGATGCCGTGAAAGTTTTAGTTATTGAGCCAATCTCATAAATATGATTGGCTTGCGGAAGCGCTGTTCCATTTTCGCCGTAAAGGGAATAGCTTGCTTCTCCATTATGAATAATCCCAACGGCAACCAAGGCTTTCTTGTTGTTTTTCGTTGTATAGGTAAGCATATCTTCAAACTTCATCTTAGGTATTTGATTGATTTGATATGCCGCAAACGCAAAGAAGCCGCCAATCCCAACTGCAGCAACTGCTATTCCAATGCAAATAATTGTCAATGCTCTTTTTCTTCCTTTTGATTGCACAAGCAATTGCCACCTTTCACAAAGCTGCGTAACTAACATAAACAATCTTCGGCCACATTGTTCGAGAATATCTTCCTGAATTGGTTTGCAGCATATTGTTCCCCGCCTAACGGAGTGAAATTTTGGGTTGCGAGTTTCACTAAAACACTCCCCACGCCAAAACCTTCAGAACTGAAATTGCAGTGATGCCGATCAATCTGCGCGGTAAACCTCAAAACGCAATAGTCCCTGTCGCTCGCGCCCATCGAGTAATCTATCGCATCGCCGTCTCGCCAAAACATCTCTTTGCTTGCCGAATCTCATCCTCCTTTGCTTCCATCTTCCCACTGAGCAACGCGCGGCGAAAAAACTGCTTGCCGTAGAGATAAATACAGGCAGCGGCATTCGTGCGATACTGTGACGCCTCTGATAGAGGGCGAATTGGTTTCAAACAAAAACTAGCAGGTTCCCTCGCGCTCGCGCTGCGGCGCCGTCGCCTTCATAATCGCAAAGCATTCCTCGTCTTCAGGCGCGACAAAGGCAGCGCTTTGTTTGCAAACCAAAATTCAAATGGTCTGTTCAGGTTTTCTAATCATTTTCAGCAATCTCTTTAAGGCCTTTAATGCGCAGTCTGGCTTTTTTCTGTCTCCCTCATATCTTTGCGTCTTGAATTTGCAGAGAAAGAGCAATAACTGGAAAAAGGAATGACTCAGAGCAAGGAATCCGATGCCATTTGTGACGGCAGCTATGGAAGAAAGCCAAGACAATGAGCCATTGCTGTCACCTTATCATAACTGAAAGAAAAAATAGCCTGCGATGCACACACTAGGGGAAAGCTGTCGGCTGGCGTCTTGTCAAGTGGCGTAAATTCTTTGCCCTTGGATTATGCTGGAGCATGCGTGCGAAATGAAACTCTTGCACCTAGGAAGGCGCAGGCCCGCGCCTTCCTAGGGGATTTGGGTTTTCGTTTTCCTGAGAGAGGCGCAGGCAGGAAGGCCCCGCTTTCCCTCTCTTTGAGCATTGCCATGCATGCCAGCGGCACAGCGCCTCTCTGCCTCCATCCACTCGCCGTGCTGGCTTATTAAGGACATGCCCGGCGAGCTTAACGCGCGAATCCCTGTTTGGAAATGTGGGCACAGCCTTCATCCGCCTCTTGATCTCCCTGTTAAGCCTCTCCAGCAGATTTGCCGCGCACAGCTGCGTCCAGCGCCCCTTTGGGAAGCCCATATAGGCCAAAACTTCGTCTTCAGCATCAGACACTGTCTCTATTGCCTTTGGCAATTTTTTCTCTATCTGCAAGGATGCAAGCCCCCTCTGCGCTTTTGGGGCCCGCCTGCGCAGGCCCCTCAGAAGCCGTTTCCGCAGCTCCCCCATCTCCGCCGCCCCTGTCTCCCTGCCCAGGATATGGCATGCGCTGTCCATATCGACTCCTGTCGCAGCAGCCAGGGCCATGGAGTAGACATGCCCGCCCGCGCGCACTTTGGGGAATGTGGCGTCCAAGTAGGCATAGGGGAACTCGCCAAGAGGCCTTTCTCTTGGGGTGTGTTAACTCTTCGGCTGTCTTTGACAGCTCGGAGCAAAGGCGGGAGGCTTTGCCCTTGCCGATCTCAATGCCGAGGCTCTCCACGAGCCTCTCCACCTTCCGCTTGATTGCGCCGTTTATGCAGTCCTCCTGAATGGCAGAGAGCAGCGCTTTGCCGACATTTCTCCTGGGTGCAAGAAACAAGGGGCAGTAGCTTCCCTCGCGCAGCTTGCGCCTCCTTGCGCTGTTGAGGCGCGCCGTCCGCGCCTCGCTGCGGGCGGCGCCGGCGCTGTTTCCAGCCTCCAGCTGCATGAGCATGTTTGGCGCGCCCTCAAGCGCAGCGCGCATAAAGTCCTCAGATAATCCAAGAATAAGGATGGCTCCCTTTTTAGTCCAGCCTTTTGTCGAAATTTACGCCACTGCTTGAGACT
>JAITGT010000106.1 GCA_031280495.1 Eubacteriaceae bacterium | reverse complement strand
TCGTCGCAGGAGAGCATGCCGCCCGGCGCGCTCGCGATCCCAGCGAGCGCCGAGCGGCAAAGGCCCTCAAGCTGCGGCTCCGGCAGGGGCGAGCGGGCCAGCAGCTGCTGCATCGGCCTCACGCCCTTCTCTCCAAGCATGCGCAGGGCAATCGGCTCCACGGACTTTCTGTCCAGGGGGCTGAGGAGCCCCCTGATATACGCGCCAAAGTATAGCCTCTGGCTTTTTGCGCGAAGCAGCGCGGCGAAGGGCGACAGGAACTCGGACATCCTGGCCTCGAGGCCTTCGCTGGTGACGAGAGAGCCTTTTAGCTCGTCTAAAAGGGTCGGATCGTATTCGGTCGGAGTCATCATGGCTTTTGCCCCCAAATGCATTCAGCCATATATTAGCATTTTCGACATGTGTGATCAATGCGCTGTTTTCAAATAATGCGCGCTGTAGTGTTAGGTGCATCACAACTGCCATTTTGTTTTGCTCCATCAATTTTGGCTCTGCCAAAGTCGGTCATCAATCCCTTTGCTTCAAGTTCAGCAACAAGTTTTTTTATTCTTCTCTGACCAATTGCGGTCAACTTTGCGTTGTTTGAAATACTTGCGGTAAGTGTTCTCGTCAATACCCTATATCTGCCCGTCAATCCAGCCAAAGCAAAGGGCTTCTTCCAATGCTTCTGCCGCTGTTAGACCATTTGTGGGAGTAGAGTCTCAAGCAGTGGCGTAAATTTCGGCAAAAGGCTGGACTAAAAGGGAGCCTTATCCTTGGGTTAACCAAAACAAATTCAAGGAGGCAAAAGATGGCGCCCAAGGACAGGAAGCGCCTTTCGGAGTAGTTAGGCAAGCTGTTGGGCAAGGCTGGGACTATTGACTTTATGCGCGCTGCGCTTGAGGGCGCGCTAAACATGCTCATGCAGCTGCGCGGGGGCAGCTATTATCCCTCGTTTCTGGAGCCTAGGAGAAATGTAGGCAAGGCTCTGCTTTCTGCCATACAGGAGGCCTATATAAACGGAGTGAGCGCGCGGAAAGCGGAGAAGATCGTGGAGAGCCTCGGCATTGAGATCGGCAAAAGCAATGTTTCCCACATTTGCGCCGAGCTCTTGAAACAGTGGAAGAGTTCAGGGAAATGCCTCTTGGCGAGTTCCTTTGTCTACTTGGGCGCTACATTCCCCAAGGCGCGCGAGGGCGGGCATGTCAGCTCCATGGCCCTGGCTGTCGCTACAGGCGTTGATCCAGGCGCCATATCCTGGGCATGGAGCTAGGGGCGGCGGAGACGGGGGAGCTGTGGAAACGGCTTCTGAGGGACCTGTGCAGATGGGCCTGCACGGGGTGAGGCTTGCAGCCTCAGACGCGCAAAGCGGCCTTAAGGCCCATGGCCTCAGGGCTGCCGGGCTGCGCCTGGCAGCCCTGCAAGGCCCACTTCCTGCGCAGCGCGCTGGCGGAGGCCCCGAAAGCACAGAGGGCTTGCGGCTGCGATGGCCAGGACTGTATTCACGACAGGCAGCAAAGAGGAAGCGAAGGCGCAGCTGCGGCTTGTGGCCTTGCAGATGGAGAAAAAATTTCCAAAGGCAATGAAAACAGTGTCTGACGCTGAAGACGAAGTTTTGGCTTATATGGGCTTCCAAAAGGAGCACTGGACGCAGCTGTGCACGGCAAATGTGCAAGAGAAGCTTAACAGGGAAATCAAGAGGCGGATGGAGGCTGTGCCCATATTTCCAAACTGGGACTCATTTATCAGGCTCGCTGGGCATGCCCTTATAGGCCAGCACGGCGAGTGGATGGCAGCCGAGAGGCGCTGTGTGCCGCTGGCGGGCATGGCAATGCTCAAAGAGAGGGAAAGCGGGGCCCTCCTGCCTGCGCCTTTCTGAGGAAAACGAAAACCAAATCCCCTAGGAAGGCGCAGGCCTGCGCCTTCCTAGGGGATTTGGGCACGGCATAACCCAGGGAAAAGAATTCACGACACTTGACAAGACGCTAGCTTCGTGTGTTTGCGCTTATCAAACACAAGCCAGAGTCCATCATCGGACAATGCGTTTTCCACAAGCCATTCTCTGAAGCTCTGACGATTTTCAAACTATTTTGCCACATGGTTTTACCCCTCTCCCAAAGAGCAGCGCAAATCCCGAATATATGTCGTTTGTTGTTTTTTGAGATACAATTTCACAAACGGCTTCATAAAGATGTTTTTTGCGGTAATATCTTCGGTAAAATCAATTTCCGTTCCTTTCGGAGTGTTGCAGAACGCCCCAAGCCAATGCCCACAAATATTGGCATTTTCCATATAGAACGCATACCGCTTATATGGAACAATTTCGGTAATGGTAAATTCCGTGGCGATTCCGCTTTTTGTGTGCTCAATAAGCCGTACCCCCGGTTTGGCAACTTCTATTCTTTCAATATCGCTGCGCCAATGGTAACCGTACAAAGATGTCACGGCGCTCCATACCGTTTCAGTATCGCTTTGGAACGTAGCTTTGATTTTTGATTTTGCCATTATTCCTTGCTCTTTATATGCTGTTATCATACGCCGCCAAAGCAGGTTCAAGGCAGGCAAGTACACCCGACACGCCGCAGACCGTGAGCGTTAGCAGTATCGTGTTCTTGATTTCCTCTCTGGTCGCGCCCGCCGCCTTTGCCATAGGGACATGGGCTACAACGGCAGATGAGTTCTCTTGCGATGCTTTAATGCCGATGTAGATGAGTTGCATCGTCTTTTGGTCAAGACCATTCGGCATTGCCATTGCACCTATCAATCCGTTAAACGCAGCAGCCTGTTCTGGCGCTTCTTCCATGAAAATTTGGTAGCTGTTTTTCTTATCCATTTTGAGTTCCTCCTATTTGACTAAATGTAACGTATTTCTCTTTCATAGAAATTTGCCAACCGCATAACCGCTTCTTTCTTAG
>JAITGT010000032.1 GCA_031280495.1 Eubacteriaceae bacterium | reverse complement strand
AGACAGAAGTAGTGCCAATCAGCTGCAACAGAGAGTTGCGGTGCAGAGATTCCAGTGTGGCCAGAGGGTGAAAGTGATCTGCATGGTGGTGGGTAAAGAAGAGAATATCCAAGTTGTCATAGGGCTCTTTGTTAAGAAGAATGCTATCAAGAAATTTTTTAGGCACGGAAAAGTAGGGCGGCACATTTTCCGTATGTATGCCATCTATAAGGATTTTTTTGTCGCGGCTTGCGACCAATACGCCTGAGTTGGCAACATACGTGATTTCGATTTTGCGTTGCGTGAACATGTGCGACTCCTGAGAATTATCCGTAATTATTGTAATTATACCATATTTCACTTTAGAATTGCTTCGCCATTGCCGTAACAATGTTTCATAATAATCCCATCCAATCAAACTTAAGCTTAACACTAATCAAATAGCAATGTTTCAGGGCCGATTTGCCATTAGTCTTTTGTGAAAATGCAGCAATTGCAAGCAAATTTCCAATATTTCGCCAATCTGCGCTCAATATCGACATATTTGGACAAATAGGCATTACAATCACTGTTTTTTGTGATACAATGAAGTCAGTAATTGGCTATCTATTCTATCTATGGGAAATTAAGACATGATACCCAGTGCCGTCTGCTGCAGGGAAAGCCATTTGCGGCTTCCACTGCAAAACTTTCGGAGTGCTTCGCAGGCCGGCCGGAAGGGGCGCGATCATATACAGCGGCGCTGAAATCACCCTTTCCAGAGTTTTGTGCCCATAATTTGCCTGCTTTGCGGCTTTCAAGAAATTAGGCAAGAATTTGCCTGGAAAGACTCAAAGAAGCCTTTCCAGTTCCAATTTTTTTGATTATATACGCGAGAATGATATAATATGGGAAGGAAAATGAGAGAATTCCGCTGTGTCAGGGGGTGAAGCTGCATGCGGCACGTTGAAAAAGACATTCGTTACCTTTCGCATGAAACGGGGTTCTCCCGCAAAAAATGCCTGCAGGTCCTAAAGGCGTCCAACTATGACACGGAAAAGGCGCTTGGCACGCTCAAGAAACTAAAAAATAGCCTTGTTGAGGTGACATGGGACAAAATTTCGTCTTATATCTATGGTGAAAAAGCCCGCTACTTTTTCATTTACGACTCGGATAAGCTGATCATGCGCTTTCCGGCCATTCTGCCGATTGTTTTTGTATTAATTCCTAGCGTCCCCAAATGGCTTGTAGCTGTCATCCTGTTCATGATTGTTGTTTTTGACATGGATGTGCGCACGGATCAAACGGATAGGAAAGTGGCTGAGCTGGATGCCGCTATTGTCACAAAAAAGGCGGAGGCATTGGAAGCCGAAACTGCCGTCAAAGAGCTTAAGGAGAGCTCCGACGGATTCTATGAATATACAATTAAGTAAGTAGGCAAATTTAAGCCTGCGGCGCCAATGGCGCCGCAGCCGAGATAGTGATAGAAAGGAGGCTGCGCGCCAGCGTCGGCGCGCGTCACAGCAGCAATGAAAAAAATCCTAATCGTGGAAGACGAACAAAAAATAAGCCGCTTCCTACAGCTTGAGCTCAAGCATGAAGGATATGCAACAGAGACCTCCGCTGACGGCAGGGAGGGCTACCAAATGGCCCAGGCAGGAAATTACGACTTGATCATACTTGACCTCATGCTGCCTAGCCTGAGCGGCATTGAGATATGCCGCAGGCTTCGGGCGGAGGGCGTGGCCACCCCTATTATCATGCTGACAGCCAAAGATGACGTAAACGACAAAGTGACAGGTTTAGACGTTGGCGCAGACGACTACATGACTAAGCCGTTTGCTATTGAGGAACTGCTTGCGCGCATGCGCGTTGCTTTAAAAAAGCAGACGAAATCTTCGGAAACGCCGGTTCTGCGCGGTGGAAAAATCACGCTCGACCGAAACCGCTATGAGGTTTATTTCGATTCCGATCCTGTCGTTCTCACAAAAAAAGAATTTGAGCTTCTTGCTTACCTGCTCATGAACAAAAACATGGTCTTGTCAAGGGAGCAGATTGTGGAAAACGTGTGGGGATATGAGTACGAAGCTGAAACCAATGTCACTGATGTTTACATACGATACCTCAGAAGCAAAATTGACGAGAAATTTGGAACGAGCTATATAAAAACCATACGAGGCATCGGCTACCAATTCAAAGATGAGTAAGACAAGGAAACTCCCTTCTTACAAACAATCCATTAAGTCAAGAATAGGCATAACATACACATCCATTTATCTGCTCATTAGCGTATTGGTTCTTCTGTCGTTTGTTGTGGGGCACATTTTCTACAACAGCGCCCGCTACAGGCAGTACACCACCACTGTCGCCAGAAACGTGGTCGAGGTAGTGAACAGCAAAGGGAGCGAAGGAGGGATGAGCACCCTAGAGATGGATGACTTTAAGTCAGCGCTCAATCTACAGCTGAACATGATTATGAACGATCACAAGAACCTTTCCGTAAAAGAAATCCTTCTGTATGATCATGATAAGAGCCTAATAGGCGGCACATACCTGATTGTGGAGAGCGGCGAAGACTTTTTCACGGCTAGAAAGAAAAACGTGACCAACTTCTTTCTCCCCCAACTGACATTCATTCGGGATAGCACCTATGTTGACGAAAAGAGGCTATCCCTCACGGAAGACGCAAACGAGGAGCATATACTCCTCATTTATTACGATTTAGCCGATACACTTAGCAACCTGAAGATTTCCCTCGAGATCCTAGCCATCACTTTGCTTGTCGGCTTTGCTTTTTTTTCCATAATAGGAAGGTTTCGGACAAACTCCATGCTCTCGCCAATTGACAACATTACAAGCGTTGCAAAGAAGATTAATGGCGAGAACCTTGCCTTGCGAATTGACGAGACGTCAGCACAGTTTGAGCTTTACGAGCTCGTGCGCACAATCAACAATATGATGGATCGCATTCAGTCTTCCTATAACAAGCAAATGCGCTTTGTTTCCGATGTCTCGCACGAACTGCGAACGCCGGTCTCAGTCATTTCAGGTTATGGAAACATGCTCAAGAGGTGGGGCAAAGACGATGAAGAAATCCTGGAAGAGTCCATTGAAGCAATTATTAAAGAGTCAAGTGCAATGAATGACCTTATTGAGAAGCTTCTCTTTCTGGCCCGCCATGACAGCGAGTCGCTCAAATTTGAATTCGAGATGGCGGATTTGTGCAGAATTCTGCAGGAAGTCATAAAAGAAACCCGCCTCGTCCACTCCACATACAAATTTGAAATTGATCTGAAGAGAGAGGTGATAGCAGAGGTTGATCCCCAGCGCATCAAGCAGCTCTCCCGCATACTTATTGACAACGCACTGAAGTATTCCAGCGAAACCAATGCAATACGCGTAACGCTAAGGCAAACAGGAAGGTATGCCGTCTTCTCCATTCGTGACTTTGGAATTGGCATCTCGCCTGTGGATCTGCCAAATATATTTGATCGGTTTTACCGCGCAGACGAATCGCGCACGCGCGAGACAGGTGGATATGGGCTCGGCCTTCCTATGGCGTCAGTCATCGCCATAGGCCATGGCGGCAGCATTACCGTTAAGAGCAAGGTAGACGAAGGCAGTGAATTTATCGTTCGCCTCCCCCTCGCCCAGGAAAGGTCCAGGGAAGCCGGTGACACAGCACAAAGCGCATAAAGGCCTTATTTTGCAGCCCAGATGAAATACACACTTTGCTTTGCGGTTTCGCAAGGCTTTTTTTTTGGCGCATCCCAGCTGAGGCCATGCACTCAAAGAACGCGCCCTGCCCACAAAAAGCCTGTCTTGCTTTGCGTCTTTCAGTACTTGCATCACTATTGCCAATTATCAAAGCTTTCTTGGACTCTATAGCCAAACGCAAGAACCGCTCTCCGTTTCAGCGTGCATGCCCGCCCCGCGCATTGGCAAAGGGGCATTCGCGCAGGCATGCAGGACAGCGCGGGCGGAAAAGCTTGCAGGCTCTTTGCGCAACCTCAATATAAACAGATTGGCTGCAACTCAATGCTGCAGCCAAGTGTTCTTTCGCAAAAGCACAAATTGCCTATATGCTCTCAATTGCAATTGATTACAGGATTGAGAAAGCAATGATAAGGTTGCTAAACACGATGGAAACCATCGAGAGAAGCTTTATGAGAATGTTGATTGACGGTCCTGACGTGTCTTTGAAAGGATCGCCGACAGTGTCTCCGACGACTGCTGCCTTATGCGCATCTGAACCCTTGCCGCCAAACGCCCCTGCTTCGATGTATTTCTTGGCATTGTCCCAGGCGCCGCCAGCGTTGGACATAAAGAGCGCCATGACAAAACCGGACGCGGTGGCTCCAGCAAGCATTCCAACCACGCCATTTACGCCAAGAATCATTCCAACCAGAACTGGAACGACAACGCCTGTCAGGGCAGGCCCAATTATTTCCTTTTGCGCGCTCTTTGTGCAAATGTCAACGCATGCGGCATAATCCGGCTTTGCCTTTCCCTCCATAAGGCCTTTGATCTCTTTGAACTGGCGGCGAACTTCGACAACAATGCTTTGAGCAGCCCTGCCCACCGCTTTCATCGTCATGGAAGAGAATAGAAATGGAAGCATTGCGCCTACAAACAAGCCGATGAGGACTGTGGGATTTGTTATCTGCACATTCATCTCAGTGGCCATCTTTCCGCGAACAGTATCCATGTAAGCCGCAATGAGGGCCAGGGCGGTCAGCGCGGCAGAACCGATGGCAAAGCCTTTACCAGTTGCTGCCGTAGTGTTGCCAAGAGAGTCAAGGGCATCTGTGCGCTCCCGCACTTCTTTGGGCAGTTCCGCCATTTCCGCAATGCCGCCAGCATTGTCGGCAACAGGGCCATACGCGTCTGTCGCCAATGTTATGCCAAGCGTGGAAAGCATGCCCACGGCAGATATGCCCACGCCATACAGGCCAGCCGTAAAGCTTGTGGTGCCTCCAGACAGGAAAAAGCTAGCAATAACAGACACTCCCACGATGGCGACTGGAATGACTGTTGAAGCCATCCCCAGGGACAGTCCCCCGATAATGACGGTGGCAGCGCCTGTCAGGCTCGTTTCCGCCAGCTCTCTAGTTGGCTTGTAGGAAGCGGAAGTATAGTACTCTGTGAAGTACCCAATCAGCACACCGGCAAGTATTCCTGAAAGGACGGCAAAATAGACGCCCAATCGCTCAGGATGCGCGGCGCAGTCAAGCGCATAGTAAATAACAGGAAAGGCCGCGGCAATGACGATGGCGGCAGAAACATATGTCCCTTTTCGCAATGCGCTCAAAAGCACTTTCTGGTCTGTGTCCTCTTTTGTGCGAACGAAAAAAGTGCCGACGATTGATGCAAGAATTCCAACCGCAGCCATTGCCAATGGCGCAAACGCCCCTCCAAAACCGAAGCCGGAAGAAACGGCAAGCGCCATTGAGGCAATGATGGAGTCAACATAAGATTCGTATAGATCGCCGCCCATTCCAGCAACATCCCCGACATTGTCGCCCACGTTGTCTGCGATAACTGCAGGGTTGCGCGGATCGTCTTCAGGAATGCCTGCCTCAACCTTTCCTACAAGGTCAGCTCCCACGTCTGCGGCTTTGGTGAAAATGCCTCCGCCAACGCGCGCAAACAGCGCCATGCTGGAAGCTCCCATCCCATACGTCAGAAGGGATGCGGCAATGTCACTGAGCATGTTCGGCGAATTCTTGAGAAACACAAATCGAAGAAGCAAGAACCAGAAACTCAAGTCCCACAGCCCAAGGCCAACCACGGTAAAGCTCATAACAGTGCCAGAAGAGAAGGCAACGCGAAGGCCCTTGTTTAGGCTTTGGGAAGCGGCATTAGCCGTTCTGGCGTTGGAAGCCGTTGCTATGCGCATGCCGATAAACCCAGACAGCGCAGAAAAAAACCCGCCAGTAACAAAAGAAAATGGCACATATGGAGTCAGGTAGCCAAGAAGCGCCATCGCGCCAAGAAGGAGAAACATGCCGGCAAAAAAAATGGCGACAGTTGTGTATTGGCGTTTTAAGTAGGCGTTGGCGCCAATGCGGACGGCATGGGAGATCTCTTTCATCTTGTCCGTGCCTTCGTCATACTTGAAAATCGAGCGTGCCTGAACAAATGCAAACAGCAGAGAAACGGCTGCCACAACGGGGATGATGAACAAGATATTTTCTGACATATAAATGATTCCTTTCTGTCTTTGCCGCTTTTGGCGGTATTATGACTCCCTGCATTGAAAACCAAAATTATATCATTAAGAAGGCATCGAATTGTCGATGCCCGCTAAGCATGCAAAAACTTTGATAAATGCGCAATTGTTGAAAATCAATGCGAAAATTCTTTAACAATCATAAAATCTGCGTACACAGTTGTCAAGCCCAAAGCGAAAGCAAAATCGCATTTTGGCGGGCTCAAAGCCGCACTTTGAGGCACTTCCCCCTCCCCTTCTTTTTTGCTGCCCGTGGAGCTGAGCATGAATAAAAAAAGCGGATGCGTCAAACATACCCATATGAACATATGCAGCCGGGCCGCGTACATGATGATTCAGCGCACAATATCGCAGTTTTTCCATAAAATATGACTAGCATGTATGTCTCTGGCTCTTGATGCGGTAAAAAGAATGAATCGGGGAGAAAGGCTATGAACATTAAAAGGGGAGACGTTTACTACGCTGACCTCAGTCCCATCGTTGGAAGCGAACAAGGCGGGGTGCGGCCAGTTCTTGTCCTCCAAAATGACATCGGCAATAAATACAGCCCAACCGTTATCGTATCAGCCATTACATCGCAAACCAATAAAAACAAGCTGCCGACCCATATCCAGCTGTATTCTGGGTCTGGCCTGTCTAAAGACTCCGTCGTTTTGCTCGAGCAAATCCGAACAATTTACAAGCAGCGGCTCAAGGAGAAAATTGGCCACATTGACGAACATACAATGGGCCAGGTGAACGATGCCTTGACGATCAGCTTCGGTATGCAGCAGCAATTCAACTAAACCTAGGCCGGGCCATCAGCCAGTCGATTTCTGGATGGCGCTTCCCGGCCCCCTTTCTTTTTTTTCTTTGCTGGCTTTGATGGCGCGGGCCGCGTAAAGAAAAGGCGTGTCCAATAGGCTAGTGGCAATGTATATGGCAAAAGTGGAAACAGCCAGCGACCACACGGTCGATGCAGGGTACACGCCCCAAAACGCCCCTAGGTTAAAGAGCGCGGCATTGAGGGCCTGGCTTGCCAATGTGCATAGGTTATTGCGCAGCCAAAGCAGCGATCGGCGGCTGCCAGTCCACTTTTCCGTAAGCGCCCAAACTTTGTGGTAAAGGTAAACGTCGGCGCATTGCGCCAGGGCATAGACAAGCAGGCTAACTACAGCAATGCGCGGCGTCAGAGAGAAAATTGCATGAAAATGTCCAGAGGCCATGTCGTTCGGGCTCGGTTGGTACATAAGCCAGCTTTGGGAAAGAAGAGCGAAAAATAGGGAGACTGCGATGCCGATGAAGACCGCCTTTTGGGCAGAATCCTTGCTGTGGCATTCGCTCAGTATGTCAGTTGCCAGAAACGTGCTAGCAAACAGTATGTTGCCCAAGGTCATCTCCATGCCAAAGGCCTCAACAAGCATCACTACCTCTATATTTGCGACAAGCGCAGCCACTGACGCAAACGCGACTGCCCCCGCTTTTCCGAAAAGCCAGTAAAAGGCGAGCAGTGATGAGAAAACAAAAACAAGAGTCGCCGCCAAAAGAATTTCGTTCGCCATTAAGCTAAAGCGCTGCCCAAACATGGGCTGAAATGCGCTTGCCCCCTTTCATGATTTGAATGGGATCGGACCGGCCATTTGGCATGCCAGATTTCGACAGTCCCAAGAGGCATTGACAAATAGGTTATTTGTTTTTTTGCCCTTTGTCAAGTGAAAACGCATGTTGCAGGCGGCTGGCGCCCAGCACAGGGGGAAAGGGCAATGATTATGCGTTTCAAGTCTTTCCCAGCAGCTGCGCGAGCAGCGCTCTTTCACATCAGGAAGCCTTTTTCAATGATTTTGCCTCCAAAACTTTAAAGGGGATGCTGCTTATGCTAAAATATCTACTTAGGTATTTAGGAGGAATGAATGGCTTTTGAAATTGAAGAAATCGAAAAAAGCGTTGCGACCTTAACAATGGAAATCCCAAAGGCGGACTTCGAAAGAGGCGTGCAGCTCGCATACCAGCAGCAGAAAAATCGTTTTAGCATCCCAGGTTTTCGTTTGGGGAAAGCCCCTCGCAACCTTATTGAGAAGCGCTATGGAAAAGAGATATTCTATGAAGGCGCAATTGATGCAGTGTTTGCCGACATTTTCAGCAAGTGCCTGGAGGAGTCGGAACTCACAGTGGTCGCGCAGCCAAAGTTTCTCTCTTACGAAATCAACGGCGACGACGGCGCCACCGTCAAACTGGAGCTTGCGCTAAAACCAGAGTTTGAACTTTGCGAATACAAAGCCATTCCTATCGGACCCCTCTCCTATGAGCCGACCGAAGAAGATATCGAAGCGGAAATTAGCAAACAGCTTGAAAAGAATGCCCGCCAGATTGTCATTGAGGATGGGGCAGCCGAAGACGGCGACACTGTTACCATTAGCTACGAAGGCTACAAGGACGGGGTCGCCTTTGAAGGAGGAAAAGCTGAGAACTACTCCCTCAAGCTTGGATCGGGATCTTTTATTCCAGGGTTTGAAGACCAGGTAGTCGGGCACAAGCCAGGGGACGAATTTGAAATCAGCCTGGCTTTTCCGCAAGACTATGGCAGCGCAGAGCTCGCTGGCGCAAACGCGGTTTTTAAAGTTGCCATGCATGACGCAAAGCGCACGCAGCTGCCGGAAGCCGATGACGACTTTGCAGTTGACATTGGCTATGAATCCGCCGCCGACATGCGCGAGCGCATTGCATCCGACGTCAAGGAAACAAAAGAGAAGGCGCTGGCGCTGGCCGCCAAAGAGTACCTCATTCGCTATCTGGCCAAAAACATCCCTATGGACATCGCGCCAAAGCAAGTGTCCGAGCAGGCTGCAAACGTAAAGGACCGCTACGAGATGCGCCTCATGCAGCAAGGGTTTAAAGTAGAGGAATATTATCAAATGATGGCCTCCTACAACCCAGACTACAATACTGGCTACTTTATCAACATGTTTCTCGCAACTGCAGATTCGGAGATCCGCAACGATCTGATCATGCAGGCTCTCGTAAAGGAGCTGAGCATTGAGGTCAGCGAAGAAGAGCTTTTGCCAAAATTTGAAGAATATGCACGCGAATACAACTACACAATGGAGGAGTTCAAAGAAAAGAAACTGGACGAAACCATGAAGGAGTACGCTGAAAGCGAAGTGCAAAACGACAAAGTCTTTGCCTATCTCTTGTCTGTGTCTGACACAGACAACCCTCCTGCGCCGCTGGAAAGCGAACCAGCCGGCAGCCTTGAAGAAGCCGAGCATGATGCGCTCAGCCAGGACGCTGAAACCAGCCAGGCGGATGAGGACTCGCAAAGCGCACGCCCATAGGGGGCATTGCTTTTAGGCGCATATATATTTTAACATGCGCCAATTTCATACAAATATTAGGCGTTCGCTCAAGCTCTTAGCCTCCTTTGGCAAAACCACCTGCAAAAGGAAGGCTGCCGTCTCTCCCTTTCATTGAAAAGTAGCGCAAAAATGTAAGAAAACCAACAATTTTTTGGTAAAATGCATTAGGAGGTAAATTGCATGCCATTAATCCCTTATGTTATTGAGCAGACAAGCCGGGGAGAGAGATCCTATGACATTTATTCCCGATTGCTTAAAGATCGGCTTATCATCCTTACTGGCGAAATAAACGACCAGGTTGCGGATGTTGTCATTGCGCAAATGCTGTTTTTAGAGTCCGAAGACAAGACAAAGGACATCAGCCTGTATATTAACAGCCCAGGCGGTTCAGTGAGCGCAGGCTTGGCAATGTATGACACAATGAATTACATCAATTGCGATGTGTCAACAATTTGCATTGGGAGCGCAGCTTCCATGGGAGCGTTTCTGCTGTCCGCTGGCACAAAGGGAAAGCGGTTTTCTTTGCCAAACAGCGAAATCATGATACACCAGCCTGCTGGCGGCGCGTCCGGAAAATCGACAGACGTCGAAATTTATGCAAAGCGCCTGCTCAAAACCAGAGACACTATCAACCGAATCCTCGCGGAGAACACAGGCCAGCCAATTGAGGTTATTGCTCGCGACACAGATCGCGACAACTTTATGGATCCGGAAGAAGCATTGAAATACGGGCTTATTGACAAAATCTTCTCAAAAAGAGGCTGAAAAGGCGCGCCCGTTGCGCCCTATTGGGGCGTCTGGGCGAGAGAGGCCGCCATTCTG
>JAITGT010000004.1 GCA_031280495.1 Eubacteriaceae bacterium | reverse complement strand
CGGCCTCTCTTGCCTGCCACGCTCCTGCCCCCAGCGAGAATTCGCTTGCATTCTCTAATGCTCGAAAAAAGCAGTTTTGGCAAGGCGCAGGCAATTATTGCCTACTGCGCGGTTTATAGCGTGACTGCGGGCCTCGCGCTGCTGCGCGTTTTCCAGCCCGCCTGAAAAAAGTGATTTAGCCTTCCACCCAATCCGTCCCCTGTGGCCAAAAGAAAAAAGATAGGATTGAAACCCTACCTTGACATAATTACCGTCACTTTGCTCGCTTGGTAATACTGCCCGTTCCTGCCCGTCCGTACATCCTGTTCAGACACAAATACTTGCACAAGAGCGTAGCCTTCTTTTGTCTTGTCGTTTATATACGTTTGAAGTTTGCTCATAAACAAGTCGCGTTCTACGATAAATTCCATTGCTGCCCTCATATTGTTTTCGGCTCTTATTTAATTACAAAGTAACATACTTTTACAACCCTGTAAAGTAGGAAATGGCATTAATTGTGTATAATAATTTTCACTTTTATTTCATAGAAAGCCTGACAAATCTGCAATAAATAATGAATTCTCAATTCAAAGTCCTATTTTTTCTTCAAAAGCAGCAGTGTTTGGCAGATATAAATAATGCAAATTTTTCAATATCTTTAATATATCCATGTGATGCTGTTTATTTTATATTGTGTGCAGGTTGCGCGCTGTTTAGTACACGAAAACAAGGTTTGGCATCTATGCCATCTTTAGCTCCAAACGCGCAGCCTCGCTGGGCCTCAACCGCTAGCCAACGGTGAACAGCGCTGCTGCAGATGGCTGGGGGCATCCGCGTTTGCCGATTTATTGGTTGTGTATGGCAGGAATGGCAGGGCAGCCATTGATAAAATACAAAATTTGTTAAACCATTATAGCATAAGGCAGGCATGCTTTTTTGTGATTGAGAATCCAATGCGAGGCACGCAAAAAAATGTCCTGTTTTTTCTCGATATAGCATGATATTGAGTATCTTTCAGAGCTTTTGTGTATATTCCTATGCTTTTTACAGCATTTTTTATTATAATAGATTTATAATTATTTGTCTTAGAGAATTGGGCATATGTGTATTACAAAAAAAGTTTCGCAGAGCCGCACGCAAACCAGCCAAATAGTAATGGCGCCGCACATAAATGGCGCAGGTCGCCTCTTCGGCGGGCAGCTTATGCAGTGGATTGACATTTTGGGCGGTGTAGTCGCTCGGCGCCATTCCGAAATGAATGTCACGACGGCTGCAATTGATTCCCTTGAATTTTTGGAGGGGGCCCATTTGGACGACATCATCTATATGGTCGGCCAAATTACAAACACCGGCCGCACTTCCATGGAAATAAGGGTGGACTGCTTTATTGAGAAAGGCAATGATCGCACAAGAATCGCGACTGCTTATCTTGTGTATGTTGGGCTGGACTCATCGGAGACCCCTTCGCCAGTCCCAGCGGTTGAGCCAGTCACAGACGGCGAAAAAGCTGAGTTCGAAGCCGCCGCTGAGAGAAGGAGGTGGCGGCTCGGCAGGCGAACATAATGTATTTACTTGAAAATATCGCCTTATGGATAATTTGAGCGAAATAATGATTGAAATTTGTAAAAACAAAGATTATAATAACATACATTACTGACATGGAAGGGCGAAGATGAAGCAGGATCTTAGAATTATCAAAGGGTTGGAAACTAAAAAACGGATTATGGACTGTGCAAAGTCGGCATTTCTCAAATATGGCTTTAAGGATGCAACCATTGTGGAGATCACGCAGGAAGCCGGTGTGCCTATAGGGTTGTTTACATACTATTTCAAGACAAAGAGCAATATTGTAAACCATGTGCATAACGATTATTTAGATCGGATACGCGAATCGGTTATGCAGTACGACTGGGTACGGGATGAAACGCCTCTTCTGACTTTTTCCATTATAAATTATATATATTATGATAACATTATCTACGAAGAAGGCGTTTCACGCTTCTTTCTTGAAGTGCTGAACGCCGATTTTCAGATTTCATTCTTGGATGAAACAGGAAAGGATGTCTACAGGCGCTATATTACTTATTACGACATTGAAACAGAGCCGGGCCAGCTGGAATTGCTGCTTACCTTTAATAATGGAGGAAAGAAAAAACTGATCACCAAGTATTTGCAGAAAGAGCTGGACATTCCAAAATCCCAGCTCATCCACTTTATCATTGGGTGCGACATTGACTTTCCTGGCATACCAGAAGGGGAAAAGGAGCGCGTAAAGGAAAAAATCCAAAAGCGCGTGGACGAAATTGACTGTAGAAGCATATCGATGCTTAATTGAGCAGTTTTTGCGGCTTTGCCGCTTTTTTTTATTTCTTTTCTGCCAAGGGTCAGTTGAAAATTGAATTGCAGCAATAAAGTGGCCCATTCGGGACATCTTGTGCTGTCATAAGACTACTACGTTTCAGCCATTTGTCCATGCTAGAGCGATTGAAAATCGAAGCAGGGCTAAGGCACGCCCTTAGCCCTGCCTCGACAGCCCGTGAGATCGGGAGGCCCCGACAACGGCAAAAAGGGAGATAAAAAGGGGCATTGGCACGCAGATCTCAGGAGGCAGGGGGCGGCGCGCCGCGCAAGGGCAGGCTGAAATTCGTGCGGGACATTGAAAAGCGGATGCGCAAGTCCCGCGAGGCAAATTTGCCTGCAGGCCCAGACGGCTTTGTGGGCGCCGCCGCAAGCGGGAAATACGGCCCGGGCGAAACCGTAGCGACGAGGAGCATGTACAGCTATATCAGCCAGGGGCTGCCCGCGGCAAAGCCGGCGGATCTGCCCCGCAAGGGGCGCGCACGCCGCCCCGCGCAAAACAGGCGCGCCTTGGGCGAAAGCATAAGAGAAATGCCTGGCTGAGTCAGTTTGCCGCGGCAGGCATGGCGAATAGGAGTGCGATCTTGTTGAGGGGGCAAGGGACGGCTGCGCCCTGCCCGCAATGGCTGAAAGGAAGGCCAGAAATATATAATGAGGCTGCTGTCGGGAAAGGGTTCGCAGGCTGTAAAATCTGGCGTTGCCGCCGTCTTTGCAGAGTGCGGGGGCGCCGCATTCAGGACGCTGAGATTCGGCAACGGAAGCGAGTTGCCGAGATGGGGGGGCTTTGCTCCGGGATCGGGCAGCCACATATTTTTGCGCACCCGTATTCAGGCTGGAAGAAATGCGCTGTTGAGCGCCGCAACAGCCTCGCGAGGCTGGCGGCGCCAAAGGGATCGCGCCGTCAACGCGCTGCCCAGGCGCATCCTCGGATGCCTGGCGGAGGCGCTCTTCGAGCTGGAGATGGACAGGCTCAATGGGGCGCCAGCACAGCTCCAGCGCCCTCCCCCGCGGCCAGGCCAGCGGCTGGCGGTTGCATGGGAAGCAAGCAGCGCAAAAATATGCCGGCAGGCGTTCGCTGGCAATTGGCTGCGCCGCCTGCATGCGCTATAGTTGAGCCAGTTTTATACATTTCATTGATTGGCGCAAGAGAATAGCAATCTGTATTTTTTACTGCTGCGATTCAGTTTTCAGGCGGGCTTTATTTTCTGCCATTTGTCTGAGTGCGGAATTGATGGCAATGCCCAAAATGAGCGCGTAGCTTGAGTAGTACAGCCATACAAGCAAAACAAACACTCCGCCAAGAGATCCAAAGAGCAGGCCGTAATTTGTAAAATTGGACACATAAAAGCCAAAAGCAGAGGAAATAGCCACCCATAAAAACGCGGCGCTGAACCCCCCTGCCGCTGTTTCAGAAATCTTTTTCTTCTTTTCGCTGACCCACGCATACATGAGCGTGAACACACCGCCCGAAAAAATGATGAGCCCTGCATATCGAGCAGCGGCAATTAGCCATGAATTGCGCAGCAAAAGAGCCTTTGCCAAGGCGTTGGTGGCAGCTTCGCCAAAGACGACAAGGAGAAGGCTGAGAAGCAGGCAGGCAACGATGGAAACAGCAAACACATAAGAGAACGCCCAATAGGCGGCAAAACTCCTTGATTCTTTTACCCCCTCCGCGACATTGGAGACGTACATGAAGCTCCGGCATCCATCTGCAACGAAGGAGAGGGCGGAAAAAATCGTAAAGCCGGTTAGGTTCTTTGATGCAAGAACCTCGTTGATAACTCCTTTCACGGTTTCATAGGACTGAACTGGCAGTATGAGGGACAAAGATCGGTAGATTTCCTCCACTGGCAAATCAATGCGGCTAGCAATGGTAATGACCGCCATGATGAGCGGAATAACCGCAAGAAGCAGCGAATAGGCGAGCTGCGAAGCAGCGCCCGAAAATGCTTCCGTAGACACAATTGGCCATAATTGCCGCAAAAACAGCTCTATGCCCATCTTCATTATGTGAACTTTTTTCTGCATGCTACTTGGCTATGCCTCCCTGCTCCCGTTGAAAGCAAGTTATTCTAACCGCTTAGAGACAATCATATATATATACATATTGAAAAGAGGTAGAACATGGAAGGAATGACAAAAGACTTTCACAAAATTGAGCTGACATCTAGAAACGAGCTCCGAGTGACTGGCGTTAGCGAAGTGCATTCGTTCAACGATGAAGGCGTTTTGCTGGAAACCTCTTTGGGGCTGCTCACTGTAGGGGGGGAAAACATCCGGATTACCAAGCTGACGCTCGATCAGGGGGAAGTCGCTGTTTCTGGCGAAATTTCCTCGCTTACCTACACGGACGGCGGAGTTTTCTCCAAAAAGGGCGGGAGCCTGCTGTCCCGCCTGTTTAAGTAGAAGGGCGGCCGCATGTGAACCTGACAAACCTCAACCAGTTGGCCGCTTTCATGAAAATGGCACTCTGCGGCTTGTCTGTGGGCTTTGTTTACGATGTCTGCGTCACTTTCCTGCGCGGCAAAAAAAACAAAACCGCTTTTTCAGACATTCTGTTTTGGCTGGTGTGCGCAGGGCTCGCCCTTTCGTCCCTTTATTACGCAAACCAGCTTGAGCTGCGCCTCTATCTTGCCTTGGGGCTTCTTTTTGGATGGGGTGTTTACGCTCTTGCCCTTTCCCGCCTGATGGCCTATTTTTTCGCCCCCCTGAAGCAGCTGTTTGACGCGGTCGGCCTTCTTTTTTTGCACCTGGCAAAAAAGGTCAAAAAAATGACACAGCGCGCCGCCTCTCTTCTCAAAAAGGCTGACAGGCATTATAATATGTATGCTAAGTATATATTTGGGAAGAAAAAAGATGGCGCCAAAAAGAAAAATCCGCTATAGGCACAATGTGTTCGCCTTTCTCCTCGTGCTGCTTTTGGCCATACCCTTTCTCTACAACACGGCGCGCTACCAGTCAACCCTAAAAAAACAGCGCGAAACGGCTGCCGAGCTTGAGATAGCGAAACGAGCGCAGGAAAACCTGGCCCAGCTTTACGAGGCGCAGATTTCTCTGCAGGGCTCAGAAACGTACTTGGAATACATTGCCCACAAGAACCTAGGCTACATTTTCCCCGGCGAAAAGGTTTTGGATCTAGAAAGCCATCAAGAAGGCGCGGAAGGGGAGAAAGAGTGACAGGCCTCTTTGACGCGCACGCCCACCTGACGGACGATGCGTTTGACGCAATATTGGACAGCCTGCTGGACAAAATGAAGCAAGATGGGATGATGGCGCTCGTGACCGCCTATGACGCCCTCTCATGCAAAGAAAGCATAGAGCTGGCAGCGTCTTGCGACGGGCTGTTTGCAGCATGCGGCCTTCACCCCAATGAGGCCGCCAGCTATTCGGACGAGTTTGAGTACAGCCTTCGCCAAATGCTTCAGTTCCCAAAATCGGTTGCAGTTGGGGAAGCAGGCCTCGACTACCATTGGGACACCTGCCCAAGGGACATGCAATGGCACGTTTTTGAGCGCCAGATCGCCCTTGCAGCAGAGTTGCGCAAACCCATCGTCGTGCATATTCGGGACGCGGCGGGCGACGCATTTTCCCTCATACGCGCTTCAGCCCAGCCTGGGCAGACTTTTGTTCTGCATGCCTTTAGCCAGTCGGAGGAAATGGCGGAACAGTACATGCTTTTGCCGATAGAGTGCTACTTCAGCCTGGCTGGCCCACTGACATACAAAAATGCTGAGCGCTTGCGCGCGACGGCATCACGGCTGCCACATAATCGGGTGCTCATTGAGACGGACTGCCCATACTTGCCCCCAGTGCCATACCGGGGGAAAACGAATACCCCTCTCTTGCTTCCCTTTGTCTGCGAGGCCCTTGCAAAGGCGCTTCATTTAGGCGTCGATGAAACTGCAGAGCTTACAAAAAACAATGCTTTGCGCGCTTTTGGTTTATTAAACATATAAGTATTATTCCCATCATTTCCAATGAAATATAATACTGCATGCATAATTAACGCATTATGCTAAATAAAAACAATTCAATTATTAAATAGTGCTAATAAAAACAATTTGGTTACTAAGTAATATTTTTTTGCGCTATAATAGAAATGAACACGACCGATGCCAGAATGGCAGCGGAAAAATAAAGACGGAGGGTTCCCGTGGATTTAAGCAAGGTGGCGTTTGAGGCAGTGTCTGGACTGCCGATCATCTATTCAGTCGGCTTCATTCCGAACAAATCAAGCTTTGTCGAGCTTACGCCTGAACAGCTAAGCTTTTATTATTCCCAGGGCGGGGACATTTCTCGCAAGGTTTACGCTATTGTCCCGAACGCAGATATGCCGCAAATGGATGTGCCCGTTGTCAGCGAATGCCAAATCCCGTCGATCTTGAAGGCAGGCGCCCTGCTGCGCAGCTACGGCAAGACAAATGGGCGCAGCTTTCACTCCGATGCCGAGCTTCTTGATTTTGTCCTCGCAAAAATGCCGGAAGCGCGCGCTGTTGCATGGGCAAAACCCCGCGTCAAAACTGCCGGTTGACCATATTTCTGGGAACATGCCATTGTCGCGGTGCGGCAGGCTGCGCGCCCTTAGGCCGCTGCGAAGCCTGCCTTTTTTTAGTGGGCGCAATTCCTTGAAACGGATAGCCGCTGCCTTTTGGCGCATCTTTTATGGGCCACTCACTATATGCTCAGTACTCAAAAATGCGCCCCTTGCGTGAAATCGGCAGCAGCATTTTGCCGTCTGTCATGAAATGCTGCGCGCATTTTTTTGAATTGCAGCCCAAGCATTGTTTGCGCCCGTTGACTTTTCCCCCCATGGAGGGTAAAATCATGAAAAAAATGAATATTATTGACGCGCACGCCCACATATTTCCAGACAGAATAGCTGACAAAGCGACGAACAGCATAGGACGGTTTTACGCGCTGCCCATGTCTCATTCAGGCTCTTCGGAAAAACTCTTGGAATCCGGATCCAAGATTGGGTGCTCGGGCTACCTCGTCTGCTCTGTTGCAACTAGGCCTCGCCAGGTTTCTGCCGTCAACGATTTCATATCCATGCAGGTGCAGGAGCACCCGTCTTTTATTGGATTTGGCACCGTTCACCCCTACATGGCTGATCCTTTAGGCGAGATCAGCCGTTTCATGGCGCTGGGGCTGAAAGGAATCAAGCTCCATTCAGACTTTCAGGAATTCCCCATCGACGATCCCCAAGCGTTTCCAATTTATCGAAAGGCGGAGAGGGAAGGGATTCCGATTCTATTCCACTGTGGCGACAGCCGCTTCGGCTTTGCCTATTCCTCGCCGCTGAGGCTCATTTCAACCCTCGGCTTCTTCCCTGGCCTAAAGGCCATAGCAGCGCATTTTGGCGGATATTCAGAGTGGGAGCATGTCACCGGCTACCCGAAATTGCCGAACCTGTACTTTGACACATGCTCAAGCCTCTTTCTTTTGCCTCGCGAAAAATGCTTGGAGCTTATAGGCCTTTACGGAGCAAGCCAATTCTTCTTTGGAAGCGACTTCCCTATGTGGGATCACCAAGAGGAGCTAGAAAGGTTTCGCGCCCTTGGCCTTTCCAAAGCGGATGAGGCGCTTGTGCTTGGCGGGAACTTTGCCCGTTTCATGGGGCAAGAAACATAAAGTGAGCACTCCCATGGGCTGCGCCCGCAGGAGTGCTTTCTTTAAATCCCTAGCTTTCCGCCTCCGGGCCCATCGCTGCGTAAAGCGCCGCATATGAGCCTGCCTTGCCCATAAGGCTTTCATGGGTGCCTGACTCTGTTATGCGCCCGCCTTCAACGAAGAGTATCATGCTCGACGAGCGAATGGTAGACAGGCGGTGCGCAATAACGATAGACGTGCGCTTTCTGGTCATCGACATGACCGCCTTCTGCAGCGCCGCCTCTATTTCCGTGTCCACGGAGCTTGTTGCTTCGTCAAGAATGAGGATGGGCGGGTCTCCCACAATGGCGCGGGCAAAGCTGACGAGCTGCCTTTCCCCTGCGGAAAGCATGTTCCCTGCCTCGCCCACTTCTGTGCCATAGCCGTCTGGCATGCGTTGGGCGACCTTGTCAAGCCCCACCAGCTGTGCCGCCTTTTCCACTTCCTCGCTGCTCGCGCCCCTTTTTCCATACCTGATATTGTCTTCGATTGTCCCCGAAAACAGGTGCGGGTCTTGGAGCACATAGCCCAGCTGCGAGTGCAGCCATTTTTGGCTGCGCTTTCGAGCGTCTTTCCCGTCAATGAGCACTTGGCCTTCGCTTGGGTCATAAAACCTGCACGCTAGGTTGACGATGGTTGATTTTCCTGCACCCGTTTCACCAACAATGGCAACGGTGTCGCCCGCCTCAATTTTCAGGCTGAAGTCCTCCAGCACATCGCCGTCTCCGTCTGGGTATCGGAAGGAAACATGCCGGAATTCAATTTCACCCTCAATTGCTTCCCAGTTTTCAGTTTTGGGGCTGTAGGAGTCCCCATACAGAGCTATTGCCTCTTCTGTGTCCGAAACGCCAGGCTCTTCTTCCAAGAGCTCTGCTACGCGTTCAATGGCGGCCTGCGTCGAGATGAGTTCGGAGACAATCCGGCTGGCGTAAGTGATTGGCTCAAGCATTCCAATGCAGTATGACAGAAATGCGGACAGCGTGCCCAGCTCCAAAAGATCTTCCAGCGCCATGTTTCCGCCGCGAACCATGACGGCTGCGGCTGCAGCAGTGGAGACAAAGGCAATGAGCGGGGCAAATGCCGCGTTGAGCAGCTGGCTGCGAAGGACCGCCCGATACATGCCGCTCGTCGTTTCTTCAAATCGGCTGGCATTGCTTTGCTCAATGACAAGGGTTTTGGTCGACTTTGCGCCAGAGACGCCTTCGTTAAATGCCCCCACGATAGCGGCGTTTGCTTTCCTTTCCTCCCGGTTGGCGGCCAGCAGCTTTCCCCGAAAGAGCGCTGTCAGAAAGAAAGCGGCGGGAAAGGCGGGAAGGGCGGTTAAGGAGAGCCTCCAGTTGAGCGCTGCCATCGCCGCGACGATGCCTATGAGATACATGCCGGCCCAGACCAGATCTGCCGCAACCCAAGCGACAACGCCAACTATTCGGTGTGTGTCGCTAAAAAGGCGTGAAATGATGCTGCCGACGGAGTTGTGGCTATAATAGTCCAGCCCTAAAACCTGGAGCCGGCTATAGCAGTCTTTCTTCAAGTCCCTCCCAACAAGCATTTCGATGCGGATAGCGGCCATCGCCTCCACTGCAGTCAGCAAGACGGCGAAAACCACAAGGGCAATGTAGGCGGCGGCAAACCCCGCAATGCCGTCCAAAGAGTGGGCGCCTATGAATTCGTTGACCGCGTGCCGCATAAAAAGGGGAAGTGCGACGTCAACGCCCGCCATGAGGGCAAGCGTTAGGCATACAAGCGCGACAAGGCCTTTGTAGCGAAAGACATAGGGCGAGATCTTCATCCAGACGGAGGCGCTTAGCTTTCTCTGCTCTCCAGCCCTCTCTTCATTTTCCATTGCGCCCTCCCAGGGACTGTCTGTCGAAAATTTTGCGATAGAGCCCGCCTTCTTCCATCAATTCGGCATGTGTGCCCAGCGCGGCCACCTCGCCGTCTTCCAAGACAAGAATCTGATCGCAGTCCATGAGGGAAGCCGCGCGGTGGCTGATTGTGATGGATGCCTTCCCTATAAGGGCTTCTTTTAGGCTCTTTCGGATCTCTAAGTCGGTGACGACGTCAACTGAAGACAGTGAGTCGTCAAAGACAAAAACCTCTGCACCGCGCAGGAGCATTCTGGCAATTCCCAAACGCTGTTTTTGGCCGCCGGAAAGGGTCACCCCGCGCTCGCCGACGGCTGTTTCGTAGCCTTGCCGAAATGAGGCTATGGTATCGCCCAGGCCGGCCGCCTCCGCTGCCCTTTTGATGTCTTCTTGCGAGGCGCCTGGATTTGCTATGGAAATATTTTCTCCGATTGTGCGGGAGTACAAAAAAGTCTCTTGAAGAACGAGCCCTACTTTTCTTCTAAGGTAAGGGAGGGGCATTTCTTTGATGTTCGTTCCGGCAATGCGGATCTCCCCTTCGTCGGGATCAAAGAGGCGGCACAGGAGGCTTGCTAAAGTTGACTTTCCGCTTCCGGTGGGCCCTAGAATTCCGAGGCTTGAACCTGGAGGTATGGAGAAGCAGACATCTTTGATGACAGATCGGCCTTGGTAGCCAAAGCTGACATGCGAAAACTCGACTTCAGCCGGCATGGGGACTTCAACGCCCAAAAGCGCCTCATCCTCTTCTGCGGAGAACTCAATCTCTTCCAGCCTCTTTGCGCTGACTGTTGCCTTGCTCATCTCGGAGAGAGTGCGGCCAAGCGCGCGCACCGGCCATTGGAGCTGGTAGTAATAGTTGACAAAGACGAGAAACTCTCCCGCCGTCAGCGAGCCCCGCGCAGCGAGAAAGCTGCCCGCCGCAATTATCGTAAAGAGCTGCAGGCCTGCGGCCAGATCGTTTACCGCCCAAAAGTACCCTAAAACTGTGCCGAGTTTGACCCATAGCTGGGTGAAGCCTTCATTCTGGCTGTCGAAACGCTCTTTCTCGAACGCCTCCATGCCAAAGGCGCGGACTACGCGGATGCCTGTAAGGCTTTCTTGGGCAAGCACTGTTAGCTCTCCCTCCGCCTCGTCCGCCTTTAGGAAGCGCGATCCAACGAGGCGGTAGAAAAAAACGTTCGAAGCGACGATCATTGGCACAAAAGCGCAAGCGGCAAGGCTAAGCGCCACATTCATTGTAAACATCAGGAAAAGCGCGGCGATGATCATAAATACAGTGCGCGCCACCTCAATCGCCTGCGCGCCAATAAAGCCGCGCACAGTGTTCATATCGGATGTTGCCCTCTGGATGATGTCTCCAGTTTGGTTTTCTGAATGCCAAGAGTAGGGCAGCCTTTGAATATGGCTGTAGAGGCGATCCCTGTATTTCTTTATTGCGCCTTCTGTCCCTATTGCAAGAAACGCGCGGCTCGCAACGCCAAAAGCGGCGTTAGCGAGCGCAAATAGGATCGAAAGCGCCGCCGCCGCCCAAAGAAGGCCAGCAGAATCCAGGCTTTTTAGCCAAGCTTCCGCAAATCCCCCCAACAAAGGAAACTCTGGCTCCATACCGCCGATGGCGGAGTCAATGGCAAGCCTGAGGGCTTGGGGCATGAGCATATTGGCGCCAACAGCGGCAAAGGAGAAAGCGAGCGAGAGGGCAAGCCAGCGGGCCTTTCCCCGCATTATGCGCGCAAAAAAACGCGCCAATGAAAATTTCTGTTCTTCTTTCATATCATCACCTTAGCCATTGTAGCATAGAGGCGCCCTTCCAACGCCCATAAATGGCAGGCAATCTAGTTTGGGCTGCTCTGGTCAATGGCGGGCCTAAATATGGTACAATGAGGAAAAGACAGCGAAAGGAGTATGCCGTGCAGCCAAAGGACGCCCTTTTCGCCTTTTCCGCGCGAAGCAGTGAGATTGCGCCCGACATTCGAATTGCGGGGCGCTTTGCGGCATCAGCCGCCTTTCAGGCGGCCCGCGACGCAGGCTTTGAGGCGCTTGTGGCTTTATTGCCTGCAAACGGCAGCGCTTCCTTTCTTCCCGATGGGGTTCAGGCAGCCTATTGCGAAGGGGAGCCCGGCCTGAAAAGCGATCTTTCCATTGCCCTGGGCCGAAAACAGGGGCTCGAAGGGGCTGTTGTGCTTTCCATTGAGAAGCCGCTGCTCCCCGCTCTCGCTTTGCGGGCGCTGGCATCTGCTTCCTCGAACGGCAAGGGCGCCGCCTGCATAGGGCCGGACGGCGCCCCAGCCGCCCTTGGGGCGGCTGGGGGATTTCCGCCCTCATTTGCGCCATTGGGGCTTGTTTTTGGCAGCGGCGCCTACGCAAGCCTGTCCACTGAGGAAGGCCGCCTTGCTGCGTCCTCCTACGCAAAGGCGCATTCGGGCATGGAGCGTGAGCAGGCACTGGCATTGCTTAAAGAGTGCGGAACTCCGCGCCACATCGTTTTGCATTGCCTGGCAGTGGCGGAGAAAGCAAAGTCCCTGGCGGCGCGCGCCAGCGCAAAGGGCTTGTGCCTGGATTCCTGCCTCATTGAGACTGCTTCCCTTCTTCACGACTGCCTTAGGCTGGAGAGGCGCCACGAAGAGGCAGGCAGGCGCCTGCTGTTTTCCAAAGGGTACTATGCAGTTTCTGATGCCGTTGGCCGCCATATGGGCAGCTCGGGCGCCCCCCGCATGGACGAGGCGGACATTGTCTATCTGGCGGACAAGCTGGTGGAGGAGGATCGTGAGGTTTCCATCGAGGAGCGCTATCTTCACGCTCTGCGCAAATTTTCCGGGGATCCGGCTGTCATTTCCAATATCAGGAGAAACATGGCTTATGCAGAGGCAGTCTTTAGTAGGCTTAATGCGTAATTGATTGGTTATTTTCACTAAAAATCTTAAGTTTTGGGCAGATAAATGGCTGAAAACAGCAACGCAATACTGCTTAGTTTATAAATTAAGCATGAATTCTGCAATTGTTGTGCTATAATAGGCTCAGAAGCTGTCGCCTTTCGACAGCCTTCGCTGTATTATATTATTATTAGTTTTGATTATTCCTGCAATTACTTTTGCTGTGCGCCCAATTAGTCGAAGAGTGTAAGACTGATTGGAATTATGAGTTATGTATCCATTAATTCTTGCTAAATCGCTGCCAATTGCTTTACGTAAATGGGAAATATATGTATAATTCAGATTAGTTTGCGCTTTCACGGAAAAATTAAGTCCTAATTGGCACAGCAGCCTGACATAAAGAACAATGATTATTACAATGGTTTGGATTTATAGTGGGCATGCATTCCCTTAGCGATTTACGCCAAAGAAGAATGCAAAGCCAAAAATGAGGTCTTAGCATGTCGGATCGAATATTTAAGTACGAGCCGCTATGGGGCGAATGGTCCGTGGAAAGCTTGGTAGGGGAGGGCACGTTCGGGAAAGTATATCGGCTGAGCAAGATGCAGAATGGCGAAAAGGCGTTTTCTGTGGCAAAGATTATACATGTCCCCATTTTGGAGGCGGATTCTTTGCGCTTCTCTGATGCTGGCCTTTCGGATGCCCAAATTCGCGAAATGTTCAGCAGCGCCGTCTCAAAGCTGGCGCGCGATGTCGAGCGGTTTACCTCCAGGCGCCCTATGGCCAATATCGTGAACTACCTAGATGCTTCGATTGAAACAGACGCGGACGGCGGCTGGGACATACTTCTGCATATGGAAGAGCTCACTCCTCTCACAGCCCTGCTGGATGGAAACAAGCTGACCGTTCGCGACGTTGTCCGCATCGGCCAGGAAATCTCCAATGCCTTGGCCCAGCTGTCCCGCGTCCATGTCGTGCATGCAGACGTAAAGCCAGAAAACATCTTCATGACCCGGTTTGGCAGCTTTAAGCTGGCCGACATTGGCATTGCCTCTAACCTGCGCTCTGTCTGCCCTGCTGCGGAGGATCGCGTTTCGAGGCTTTACATGGCGCCGGAAGTCGATCGGGGGCAGCCCTATGACGCTTCCTGCGATATCTACTCGCTCGGCGTCCTGCTCTATCGGCTTCTCAACAAAAACCGGCTTCCGCTGATGGATCCCCAGCCAGGGGATCTAGGGGCGCAGGATGTGAATGACGCTGTTGAGAAACGCCTTGCTGGAGCTGAAATTGCTGAGCTGCCTTTGCCGGTGAGCAGAAGCATTGCGGCTGCCGTTTCCTCAATGATCCGCTATGCGCAGCAAAGCCGCGTGGCGGATGCCGCCCAGTTGAAGCAGTCCTTTGACGATCTTTACCTCTTTGAGACGGATCTGGACAGCCAGTGCGAAACAGCGCAGGGATCCGCCTTATACAAAGCGGCCCGCCCTCCTCTTAAGGAAGAGGGGGAAGCTATGGCCTATGCCGCGGCGGCAGCGCTGCCTGAAGAGGGCTCCGCGCAAATGCCAATTTCCAGCGCATCCCCTGACGCAGAAACTCCGCATGCCGAAGAAGAAAACGCTT
>JAITGT010000093.1 GCA_031280495.1 Eubacteriaceae bacterium | reverse complement strand
GAGCTGATGAAATTCATGCCAATAGAAAGCGACGAAACATCCGATATCAGCAAAGTTTTGCTTGCAAAAATGCAAAAGGCGATGAGTGTCATCCAGTTTAAGCTCGAAAGCGCTGCAATACGGCGCAACCCAGGGTATGGGATGGACAGCAGAATGATTGTGGACACAATAAATATTGGGGACAGAACTGCCCTTCTTGGTGGAGTGCGGTTTCCCCTTAACTGTTCCGATTTTCCAACAATAGGCCAAGCGGGCCAAAGCTTGCTTACAAAGGAAGAGGAAGATGTGATCCAGTCGCTTAGGACATCGTTCATGGCAAGCGAAAAGCTGCAGCGGCATGCAAAATATCTTTTAAGCCATGGAAGCGTCTACCTTTGCTATAATGGCAACCTGCTCATGCACGCCGGCCTTCCTATTGATGACAGCCTTAATTTTCGGGAAGTCAGCCTGTGCGGGCAGCAATTAAAGGGAAAGGCGCTCCTTGACTTTATAGATAGGAAAGTTCGGCAGTCCTTTTCTGATGAAGAGGACGAGGAGAAAGATTTATTTTGGTTCCTCTGGTGCTCGCCCGACTCGCCGTTGTTTGGCAAAGACAAAATGGCGACCTTCGAAAGATACTTTATTGACGACAAATCAGAGCACAAAGAGTCCACGCCGCTATTTTACAGACACTTAGACGATGAGGCGCTGGCTGACGCGCTCTTAAAGGAGTTTGGCCTTGCTGCAGCGCATTCGCATATTGTTTGCGGCCATGTTCCAGTCAAAGCCGGGGAAAGCCCAATAAAGGCAAACGGAAAGATCCTTTGCATTGATCTTGGATATTCTCAAGCTTACCAAAAAGAGACAGGGCTTGCGGGCTGCACGCTGACATACAACTCAATCGGGCTTACCCTCATGCTGCATGAACAGAAGAAAGAGCAGGGCGCTGCTGAGGCAGGGCCAGGCCGCGACATGAGCGATCGTCTTGTTAATGTTGAAGAGCTGGGCATGGAAAACCGCCTTCGCGTCTCTGACACGGAAGACGGAAAGAGGATGCAAAAGGAGATCGATCGCCTGGAAATGCTGCTTGAGGCATATAGCCGCGGCACTATAGCCCAAAGCAATGGCTAGGCGTTGCGGGTGCCATAAAAGTTAAGCCAGCAAGCGGCGAGCTGAAGGGCGAACCCAAACACAAAAATTGCGGTATATCCATTTACTGCTGCAAATGCCTTGGCGAAGTCAGTCGTTAGAACGCACATGGCGACTAGGAGGATGGCTGAGATCACTTCGACGAGCGCATAATCGAAGTAGCGAGCAGCCGCCTTCTGGCGCGAGCGGATAAATATGCTCAAAACAAGGGTCAAAATGCTTAAGGCAACAATGCCCACGTTCGCCACAGACCATGCCCCAGCCGCCTCATGGCCCAAGTTTTCATTGTTCGCTCCCTGCCCATTGGGCGGATTTTGAGGGCGAACTTCCTGGCCAGGAGTTGGCCTTGTTGAAAATGAGCCGCCAAAGCCGTCTGGCAGTTCGAGCGCCTCCTCGGAAGAGGCCTGCGTAAGGACCTGGGCGCCTCCAGCCCCGCTGTTCAAAAATCGCAGTACGCCCCCTGTTTTTATTTGGTCCGCGCCAGACATTGCCAGCAAGGAAATCTGGTAGTCGCCGGGGGAGGAGTAGTGGTGCAGTGCAGTATCGCTTTGCGTTGTTTCTGTCGCTGAATCGTCACCAAAGCTCCAGTTGTAAGAAAACGGAGCATGGCAAGTGACCCCATTATATGTATGAAGTCTGACATTTGCTGATATTTGGGTTCCATCCTCTGTATTTGACGCATTGATTTTTGGCGTTTTGGCATATGGCTCGATAATAGATATCGAGAGCTCTGTCACAGCTTTTCCTTGCGCATCGTATATTTGCACTGTGTGCTCTCCAGCGGCAAGCTTGCCGACAGAAATTTCAGCAGACCGCTTTGAGCATTTGGCCTCTTTCTTTTCCGCAGCGTCAACGCTGTACTGAAAGGACCACTTCATGCCATCTTCTTTTTCCAAGTCAAACGCGACAATCGAGAGTATCTCTTCAGAGCACGCGGATTCCCGATCTAGTTTATACTGCACTTTTGGAAGATCAGGAAGATCAATTTTTTTCTCAAGTTCGTAGGAGGTCAAAAGATCGCCATTTTTGGCAGTAATGCTGACTTTAGCGTTGAAGTTGCTAACGCCATACATATATTGGTGATCAGCCTTTGCTCCCGTATCAGACAATCCATCAGAAAACTTCCAATTATAAGCGAGGGATCCATTTGAGCAATGCCGCTTTGCCGTAGCTTCGTAAGAGATACGGTATGGATCGTCTTCAGAAGGCTTGGAGTCGATCTTAATGTCTGTTATGTGATGCTTAACCGTCAGCTTTGCCTCAATTGGGGCAACATCCACGTTGTTTATTGAGATCAAGCGAAAGTTGAATACTCCAGTGTTTTCAGTACTGATGCGTATGACAGCCTGGGCGGATGTCGCAGGCGCAGTGATAGAAACATTAATGCCGCGAAATGGGTGAAAATATTCAGCTGTCCAGGGCTGAGAAGTAAAAAACGGGTTCGAAACAACAATTTCAGCATATTCAAGAGTGCAGACAGAGGGATTCCTAAAGTAAAACTGCGGCGCTGCTATGTTTTGGGCTTCAATTTTAGGAATATGTACAAGACATATAGCCATTGCAGCAAGAATTGCCGCTGAAATAAGACGTTTATTTGCCATAATTATCACTCAGCTTTGATTTATGATCCCATTGCTTTCATGACTTTATCATATAATATAAATCTTGTCAATCATTCGGCATTAAAGGGAAAATGCGGGCAAGGCTCTATTGCACATGACTTGTTTTCCTGTAGAATGAAATGGTTGAACTGAAAAACGCAGTTATTGGAAAGGGTCCACAATATGCCATCATTAGCAGTTATTGGTATGCAGTGGGGCGACGAAGGCAAAGGCAAGATTACTGACTGTCTCACTGAGAGAAGCGATGTCGTCGTCCGCTACCAAGGAGGGAACAACGCCGGGCATACAGTTATCGCAGACGGAGTTACCTACAAGCTTCACCTTGTGCCTTCCGGAGTAATTCAAAACAAGACATCTGTCATTGGAGCTGGAGTTGCCTTTGATCCGATCTGGTTTGAGGAAGAGGCACTGGGCCTGCAGAGCCGGGGTGTGGGGCTTGATCGCCTGCATGTTGACCTGAGGGCTCACCTTATTCTCCCTTACCATATAGCATTGGATGAGCTGTCCGAAAAATCACTTGGCAATAAAGACATAGGCACGACTCTAAGAGGCATTGGCCCGTGCTATGCGGACAAAGCCAAACGAATTGGAATTCGGGTTTGCGACCTGCTGGAAAAAGACGCCTTTGCCCAAAAGCTTGAAGCTGGCCTAAGCGCCGCAAACGATCAAATCACAAAAATTTATGGAGGCGAGCCCCTTCGCTTTTCAGACATATATGAGCGCTGCCTAGCGGCCGCTGAGTTTTTGCGCCCGTTTGCTGCCGACTGCTCAGTGCTCGTCTTTAACGCAATTAAGGAAGGCAAAAAAACGCTCTTTGAGGGTGCCCAGGGAACGCTGCTTGATCTTGATTTTGGAACTTACCCCTATGTTACATCTTCTCATCCGACCGCATCCGGAGCGCTCATTGGAACAGGCATTGGGCCAGCAATGCTTGAGAGCGTTGTAGGCGTTGCCAAAGCATATACAACACGCGTAGGCAAAGGGCCGTTTCCAACAGAGCTCATAGGGGAAAAAGGCGACTGGCTCCGAGAGCAAGGGGCGGAATATGGCACAACTACAGGCAGGCCTCGCCGCTGCGGATGGCTCGACGCAGAAATCCTTAAATTTGCCGTGCGCATAAACAGCGTGACATCCATAGCTCTCACAAAGCTAGACACTCTCACGGGCATGGACAGTGTAAAGATCTGCACAGGCTATCGGCTCGGTGGGCGTATGGTTGAAAGCTTTCCAGCGGATCTGGATGCTTTGGAAAAGTGCGAGCCTGTGTACGAGGAAATGGGCGGATGGACCGAAGACATTTCTGGCGCCCGCTCAATTGGCGATCTTCCGAAAGCGGCAATAGCGTATATAAAGCGCGTGGAAGAGCTAAGCGGCATTCCTGTTGGAATTGTTTCAGTTGGAGCGGACAGAGAGGAAACTGTTATTAATGGGAGATTCTTCTTCGAATAGCTGCGAAGGCAGCATTTGCATCATTGCAACGCCCATCGGAAATATGGCGGACATCACAGAGAGGGCCATAGAGGCGCTCCGCTCTGCTGATGTCCTTTACTGCGAGGACACAAGAAACACGATAAAGCTGCTGAATCGATACGGAATCCAAAACAAAATGCGCTCATACCATAAATACAACGAAAAGAAAATGGCGCATGAGGCGGTCTCTCAAGCCCGCTCAGGAAAAGCAGTGGCTCTCGTCAGCGATGCTGGGACCCCCCTTGTGAGCGATCCCGGATATGCTTTAGTGGAGCTGTCGATTGCAGAGGGCATTCCCTTTTCCTTTCTGCCGGGACCGAGTGCGGCAGTTGCAGCGTATGTGTATTCTGGCATGCGCTCCGACAGCTTTTATTTTGGCGGATTTTTGCCCAAAAGAGAGGCAGAGCTTCGGAAAGAGCTTAAGAAGGCTGAAATCTTCCCCTGTCCCTGCATTTGGTTTGTCTCTGTGCACTCAATTCGCGCAACGCTCGAAATACTGGAAAGCGCCTACCCAAAGCGGCAAATGTCGCTTTCGAGAGAGATGACAAAAATCTTCGAAGAAACGCTGCGGGGCACCCCTGGGCAGGTAGCGTCGAGCCTTGCGAATGAAAAAGGCGAAATTGCCATTGTCCTTTCTCCGCTTGAGCGAAAAGAGGAAGAACTGCCGGCGTTGGACGAACTAAAAAAAGAGCTGGAAAGCATGCATGCCTCCAGCCCAAATGAAGCTCTAAAAGAAATGGCTCTAAAGTACAGTGTGCCAAAGTCAATGCTGTACAGAATGCTCAGAACTTAGCCCTCAGCCTTTTGACAGGACAAAGACAACAGCGCCCGCAACAACGCATGCAATGACTGTGCCAAACAAGAGAAACACTCCAACTGCCTGCAAAAAACCAAACAGCCGCCTCATTCCGGATGCGCCTGTCTCCTCTTCAAATGCGAGAGCGAGGGTATGCATTTTCTTGCCTGCAAGAGACAGTGCGCCGGAAAACAGAATGCTTGAGCCAAGAAGCATATAAAACTCTGCAAAAGAGGCCAGCACCATGCCTTGGGCAAAATACGCAATGGCAATGACTGTGGCTATG
>JAITGT010000059.1 GCA_031280495.1 Eubacteriaceae bacterium | reverse complement strand
CGAAAGCGCAGCCGCGGCTTGTGGCCTTGCAGATGGAGAAAAAGTTTCCAAAAGCGATGGAGACAGTCGCCGAGGCTGAGGAAGAAGCGCTGGCCTATATGGGCTTCCCAAAGGGGCATTGGGCGCAGCTGCGCACGGCAAATGTGCAAGAGAGGCTTAACAGGGAGATCAAGAGGCGGATGGAGGCTATGCCCATATTTCCAAACAGGGACTCGTGCATTAGGCTCGCCGGGCATGCCCTAATGGACCAGCACGGCGAGTGGATGGCGGCCGAGAGGCGCTATGTGCCGCTGGCAGGCATGGCAAAGCTTAAAGAGAGGGGAAGCGGGGCCTTCCTGCCCGCGCCTCTCTGAGGAAAACCCAAATCTCCCTAGGAAGGCGCAGGCCTGCGCCTTCCTAGGGAGCCAGGCGCGGCATAATCCAAGGGAAAAGAATTTACGCCACTTTACAAGACGCTAGCGCGGCAGCCCCCCTTCTTTATTCCGGCTTGCTTTCCTCGCGGGCGCCGGGGGAAGGGATTTCGCACCAAAAATCTATCCTATCCTATTCCATCCTTTCTGGTACTTTTTGGGGTTGTTTTGCCCTAAGCCGCATGCGCATATATATGGCCAATGCAACAAAAAAAACGCTGAAACAACGGTTTTAAAAGGTTTCCAAAATGGCATGCCAGGAGGGATTTGAACCCGCGACCTACGGCTTAGAAGGCCGTTGCTTTTTGGCTTCACTGCGCGCTTTTAGAGCCTTCAGCGCCAAGAAAAGCGCCATACTTCTCCATCTCGCCCCTTATGTGCTCTTCATCAACGCCCGTATAAATATTGAGAGTCACGTCTAGGCTCTTGTGCCCCAGCTGCGCAGCAACAGCCTTTGCGTCCATTCCCGCCATGTACATCAAAGACGCTGCGGTATGCCTCAGCTGGTGCGCGCCAAAAGAGATGTCTATTTGTATGGCGCGCCCTCTGCCGGATTTTGCTGAATCCTTGCCCTGAATCGCGGCATTGACCGACCTTATGTAGCTTTCCCATGCCCGCCTCCAGGCTGAGTGCGTCATTGGGCCGCCTGATGCCGCAGGGGCTGCCCAATCCCCTGGCTTACGGGCTAGCGGCCTAAGCGCCTTTATTGCCTGCGGAGGCATGAGCACGTCGCGCGCCTCGCCGTTTTTGGGGAGCTTTGACTTGCCTGGGCCCGCCTCCCAGTCCACGGCGCGCCTGACATGCACAACGCCAGCTTTTAGGTCTACGTCCGCCCACTTGAGCGCGCAAGCCTCGCCCCTTCTCAACCCGCAGTAGAGCATGAGAATAACGCAAGCCTGGAGCCGGTGCGGCACCGAAGGCAGAATGGCCGCAAGCTCGCGCGGCAGGGGCTCGCGCTTTGACTTTGGCGCGGCAGGCGGCACAATAACGGATGGCGAGCGGGCAGGGTTTGACAGGCACACCCTGTTTTCTATTAGCCAGTCAAAAATCTGCTCCGCCGTCTCAATAATGCGCCTTAGCGTTCTTTTGGATGTGGGGCGGCCAGTGGCGGGGTTCCGCTCGGCCAGATCAGAGATTAGGCGGGCAACGTCCATTGGGCGCACGGACGCCGCGTCTATGGAGGCGATAGGGGAGAGCCTTTTGATTGCCTGCGCGTACGCTTTCATCTGCCCGGGGCTTGTGCGGTAGCGCCTTGCTTCAAGCCACTTTTCGGCCCATGCGCCAAAGCTGTTGTCTGCTGCCCGCTCAATCCCTTCCGCTGCCCTGGCTTCTGCCGCGCGAAGCTTCTTTGCAAGCTCTTTAGGATCTTTGGACGAAATATTGCGCCAAACCCCGTCCAGCCCTTTGGCTTTTGCATAGTAGCGGCCATCCTTGCGCTGCGGGTACTTCTGCCGCCTTGCCATCCTTTTGCCTCCCCATGCATGCCGTTTTGCACCATTAAAGCCTGCTTTATGCTTTATTATTCCACATGCGAGGCTGGAAAGAAAAGCGGATCGCGCATATAATAGATTTGGAGGGGGACGAAAATGGCGAGTGTATACAAGGTTGCAAAATACATCCTGGAATATTTCGACAGGCCAATCGACGCATACAAGCTTCAAAAACTTGTCTACTATTGCCAGGCGTGGTCTCTTGTCTGGGACGAAAAGCCCCTGTTTGACGATAAAATTGAAGCCTGGGTTAACGGACCAGTCGTGCGCAGCCTGTACAAAGTGCACCAGGGGCAATACAGCGTTAAGCCGGAAGACTTTGTTGATTTGGCATGCTGCGGAGGCGAACTCAGCGAAGAGCAGAAGGAAACAATTGACGCTGTTCTTGCGTACTATGGCGGCATGAAAGGCTATGAGCTGCGTGAGCTGACGCATTTGGAAAAGCCATGGCAAATTGCCCGGGAGGGGATGGGCGACATTGAGCCTGGTTCTAGGGAGATTGCCTGCGAGTCCATGCAGATGTATTATGCAAGCTTGTGAGCAGGAAGAAAACGCCTGCGAACAGTCTCATCAATCTTAGAACAGCTTAAATAATGATAATTAATGATAAATGATTAGCAAAAATGCTGATTATGCCATATACTAAATATGATAGTACCGCCCAACACCTCTCCAGCAACTCGCGGCAGCGATGTGATGTGGAACACGGGCGGTCATTTTTTATATGGAGATCTTATGGATGTAAAACCAGCAACAACTTATGAAGAACAAGTGGCTTTGCTCCAATCCCGTGGATGCATCGTTGAAGATAAAGTGAGGGCAATTGATGTACTCTCAAGAGTCAACTATTATCGTTTAAGTGGTTATTTTTACCCATTTCGAAATGATGACGGTACATTTCATGATGGGACATCCTTTGAGAAAATAGCATCCATCTATGATTTCGACAATAGATTGCGTGCAGTGCTTTCTTTAGCTATCGGGAATGCTGAGATAGCAGCGCGGTCGGAAATCGCATACTTCCATGCACTAAAATATGGCGCTTTGGGATATTTGAATCCATCTGGTTATAAGAGATATTTTGATCCATGCATTCTCCTCTCGAAATTTTTTGAAACAATCAAGCATAATCAAAATTCTCCAATTATTGAACATCATAGGATGAAATATAACGATCAGTTCCCAATATGGGTTGCTGTCGAATTTTTTTCTATGGGAACGACATCTCGTTTTTTTTCAAACCTTAAGAAAAATGACCAGAAGCAAATTGGCAATAAGTATAATGCAAGTGCAGACCAATTAGGTTCATGGCTTCTATGTTTAACCAATCTTCGCAATGTTTGCGCGCATTATGATAGGCTCTATGCAGCTAAATTTACTGCTAGGCCAAGTTTTCCTGTCGCATTTTCGCCACAATCCAGCAATCTGCTGTTTAGCCAAATTTGCGTACTGAAACTACTTAGTCAAAATGGAAGCGAATGGCGTAATTCCATTGTCAAAGGCATAGCAGCACTTTTGAACGAGTATGATAGGTACATTGAACTGCCAAAGATAGGTTTTCCTGAAAACTGGGAAAATATCTTAATTGGATAGTACATATAGAAATCAGAAAAGGTATATAATAAAGCAATAGGACTCCCCGCACCTCTCTGCTTCGTTGTTGATGTGGCCCAGGGGAGACGTTTTTTTTCAGGCATTGATGCATCCTTTCCCAAACGGAGCATTTATGCATTGGCTGGTATTGACCCGTCATAAAAGTGGATCTCTAATAAATGTAGAGAAACATTTTTGCCAATGTGAGCTGGGGCATGCCCCGCTTGTTTTTGGTGCCCCAATCTATAAAAATCGCTTGCTTTGCAGAGCTAGCGGTTTTTTCTGTTTTAACTCTAAGCAACCCAAAAAGCCGCCTAGTGGCTCATTGCTTTTGCTGCCGGTTCCTCATGTCAAGGATCATTTCTCTATGGCTGCTGTAATT
>JAITGT010000049.1 GCA_031280495.1 Eubacteriaceae bacterium | reverse complement strand
TGGGTATTTTACGAAGGCCCCCCTACGGCAAACGGCAATCCGGGCATCCACCACGTCATTGCCCGCACTCTTAAAGATTCAGTCAATAAGTTCAAAACAATGCAGGGATACCATGTTGTCAAAAAGGCAGGATGGGACACCCACGGGCTGCCTGTTGAGATCGAGGTTGAAAAAAAGCTAAACCTTCACTCCAAAAAGGAAATTGAAGAATATGGGGTTAGGGAATTTAACAAAAAATGCCGCGAGTCTGTTTTTGAGTATGAGGCGCTGTGGCGCGAAATGACGGACCGCATGGCATATTTTGTGGATATGGACGAGCCTTACACAACTCTTAAAAACGACTACATCGAATCGGAATGGTGGATTCTGGACAAGTTTTTTCGGGAAGGCCTTATGTATGAAGGAAACAAAATCCTGCCTTACTGCCCTCGGTGCGGGACAGGCCTTGCCAGCCACGAAGTTTCACTGGGCTACGAGTCCGACACAACCGACACGGTCTATGTAAAATTTCGAAAGCAAGGATCAAATGAAAGCTTTCTTGTGTGGACAACGACGCCATGGACACTGGCATCCAATGTGGCCCTCGCTGTTGGGGCGGACATAACTTACATTAAGGCAAAAGTTGGAGACGAAGTTCTCATCATGGCAGAAGCGCGCGCCCCATTTATTTTGGGCAGCGATGCAGAGATTCTCTCCCGCGCAAAGGGATTCGAGCTCGCAGGCGAAAGCTATGAGCCTCTCATGCCCTTTCTTGAGCCGAAAGGGGGCAAGAGCCACATAGTATTGTGCGCGCCTTTCGTTACCATAGAAGAAGGAACGGGCATTGTGCACATTGCCCCTGCGTTTGGCGAGGACGACTATGAGCTTGCCCAGAAGGAGGGGCTTGCCTTTGTCAACCCTGTCAACGAAAGGGGGGAATACACAGATACGATTTGGAAGGGCATGGAAGTCCTGAAAGCGGATCCCGACATTATCGCCTGGCTAAAGAAGGAAGGCATGCTGTTCAAGGCAGAGCGCATAGAGCATAACTATCCGCATTGCTGGAGATGCCACACACCGCTGCTTTACTACGCAAAGCCCAGCTGGTACATCAAAATGACGGCTTTGCGCGACAGCCTAATCGCCGCCAACGAAAAGGTAGAGTGGCATCCGGCACATGTCGGGGAGAAGCGATTCGGAAACTGGCTTGAAAATGTCAAGGACTGGGCCATTTCGCGAAATCGCTATTGGGGGACGCCTCTTAATATATGGCGCTGCGCTTGCGGCCATTTGGAGTCGGTTTCCTCACGCAGTGATCTAGTGGAAAAGAGCATTGAGAATATTGACGAATCGATAGAACTGCACCGGCCCGACATTGACGAGGTGCACATCATATGCCCTGAATGCGCAGGCGCAATGGAAAGGGTAAAAGACGTCATTGACTGCTGGTTTGACTCTGGCGCCATGCCTTACGCCCAATACCACTACCCATTTGAGAATGCGGAAATGTTTCACAGCCAGTTTCCCGCTGACTTCATCTGCGAAGGCATCGACCAGACGCGGGGGTGGTTTTATTCCCTCATAGCCATCGGGACATTTCTGACAGGCAGCTCGCCATACCGAAGGGTTCTCGTAAATGACCTAATTCTTGACAAGAATGGGCAAAAAATGAGCAAATCCAGAGGCAATTCAGTCGATCCCTTTGCAATGTTTGACATATACGGAGCTGACGCGCTTCGATGGTACCTCTTGCATGTATCCCCGGCCTGGCAGCCGACTAAGTTCGACGAAGCCGGCCTTCGAGAAGTCCTTAGCAAATTCTTCTCAACTTACCGCAATGCCTACAGTTTTTTCGCACTGTATGCCAATGCAGACTCTATAGACGCAAGCAAGTTCGCAATTGCGCCCTGCGACAGAGAAGAGCTTGATCGCTGGCTTCTTTCGCGCTACAATTCGCTGCTCCGCGAAGTGACAGATGCGATGGAAAGCTTTGACATGACGCGCGCTGTGCGGCTGATCCAGGAATTCGTGAACGATGATCTGTCAAACTGGTACATTCGCCGCTCACGCCGCCGTTTTTGGGAAAGCGGGCTATCAACGGGAAAAAAGGCTGTCTACCAAACAGCGTATGAAATCCTTGTCGGCCTCTCAAAGATCACTGCGCCCTTTGCCCCTTATATTTCTGAGGAAATATACCGGGCCATGACAAAAGGGGAGTCGGTGCACCTCGAAAGCTTTCCGCAATGCGATCCTTCGCTCATTGACGAAATGCTTGAAAGGAAGATAACTTTTGCCCGCGATATCGTCAGCCTAGGCCGGAGCGCGCGAGAGGAAGCGGGCCTGAAGGTCCGCCAGCCGCTCAGAGAAACGATTGTAGGAGGCATTGGGGTCAAGCCTTCCGAAGCGGTAGCTGAGCTGGTGCGCGAAGAGCTAAACGTCAAAAACGTGTCGTTTGCGGAGAATGCTCAGGCATACCTCAACTACTCGCTAAAGCCAAACTACAAGGTGGCTGGAAAAGCGCTTGGAAAAGAGGTAAAGAACCTCGCTTCTTACCTGGCCAAAACGCCTGCAGCCCAGGTTCTCGCCGAGCTGGAAAGCGGATCTTTCTTCTTCCCAAGCGATGGAGGGCAAGCAATCACGAGCGATATGCTTGATATTAGCGCAACGGCAAAGGAAGGCTACAATGTCCAGCTGGATGGCGGCTTGTTCGTTGTCCTGAACACCGACATTTCACCTGAATTGGTACGCGAAGGCTTTGCCAGGGAGATCGTCTCAAAAGTGCAGCAGCTGCGCAAAAGCCAAGGCTTGGACATTGTGGACAGAATAAAGCTTTATATTGACTCGGACGCCGAAGTGCTTTGCGCTGCAGAAGAGCATAAGGGCGCAATAGCGTCGGAGGTCCTGGCTACTGAAATTATGCTTTGCGCGAACGAAGGCCAGCCGGTTGCACTGAATGGGCATTCGGCGACGATTCTTGTATCAAAGGCAGAATAAGAATAAGGTACCACAAGACAGTAAAACGGATTGACATTTATATATGACGGACTGTCAGAAAGGAAGTGTTCCTGTATGCCAAAATCCAGGAATAAATTCTCAAAGGGAGGCAGATGGCTTGCATTGGCATTTGTCCTTCCATGCGCTATCACTGTATTGGAGGGGTGCGACAAAAGAGATTTTCGCCCTGTCGAGCTTTCAGACGCAAATGGGATCTCGGCCTATCTCTTGGATGTGTACGAAACAAAGACTGATTTTTACAAAGACGACAAAGAGAAAACCCTTATACAGACGGTTGAGTACCCCCAAATAGAGGACGTGGAATTTGCCAAAGCAAATTTTAGCTTTGAAGACGTAAACACCGATGGGTACGCCGACTTTAAGCTGCCGCGCTCAGTCGGCGAAAATGAGTCGCAATACAGCTTCTTTCTCTTCCATCCAGACGGGCAGGGGTATGTTTACCATAAGCAATTGTCGGAACTTGTCAACCCCCAGATCAACCCGTCATTTCACGTCGTTGTAACAGAAACCGATGCAGGGAAATCCGGCATTGTCCAAAAGCAGTACCGCTTTGACGGGTTCGAGCTGGCGCTGGAGAGCTCCCTTGTGACTAATGCAGATGAAGTTATTAAAGCTTTGGTTGAAGAAGTTTTGGGAAAAGACGCGGTCAAATCGATTAAGCTTCTTAATGCAACTGACGTGCGGGTGCAGCTTGAGAAGGGCACGGATGTGATCGACGGGGATGAGTGCACGATTTTCTCCGCCCTTAAGAGCAAAGGAAAGCGCGCTTACTTCGCTGTAAACCAAAATGGAAAATGGTATAAGGACGAGAGCAATAAGGGCAAATTTGTAGTCGTAAAAGGATATGAAGGTTTGGCAAGCGAGCCAAATCCAGATGGGGAAGAGGGCGCCGCCCCTTCCGACTGACAGGCCCACAAGCAAAACATGCGGGCTCTCCATGCAATGGAGGGCCTTTGTTGCATGCACTGAAAAGGGCTATTGCGCTGCCAATCCCGTACTATGGAAAAGCGCCGCAATTGCGCAGCGCTTTTCCCTTTGCCTCCGCATTCCCGCGCCACAAAAAACCAGAGGGCCAGTGGCGCAGGCGAAAACAGGCAAAGGAGGCGGCAAGCCTCCCTCAGCCTTGAATTTTTGATCCCTGGCATGCGGAAACGGGCAAAAAAAGGCATGCATTGACAAATAGTCCAGATTGCCAGTGAAAGGGGCATAAAGTGAATGCGCAGCGGAAACACTGCCAACTGCCCCACTCTTAAGCCTCTGGCGTTTGAGGGCGGGCTTGCAGTCAGCAGTGCAAATGGCGCGGGCTGCCTGCCCTTATCCCGCCGATGTTCTGGCGGCGGCGCTGCATCGCGGGATATCTGGCTCCACGCATTTTGCTTGGCTTGCCACTGGCAGATGCCCTTGCAACGCTCGATTCCCTTGCTGCACTTATGGCGCGGGCCCTTCCGTGAGCAAAAGCATATGGGCTTCCAGCGCACTTGTGGCATAAAACCGCAAATGCATAGCCTCTTGAGGAGGATGGAGCTCTTCTCTGCCATTCGAGCAAAACGCAGAGATTGAGGGCTTTTGCCCCAAATTTTGCATACAGCTTAATGATCGAAAGGCAAAGTGCGCGTGATGCCCGTGCCATAGCGAAGAGCTTCTGCTTTGCCTGGCAACCTCGCCAACGCTGGATCAGGTGTAGGCATTTTCCCTGAATGCTTCTCGCGCCTGCGCTATAGCTTGCATTTTGGCCACAACGGCATGTTTTTCCGCATGAAAAGGCATATATAGAATAATTGCGCCTCTCTTTGCCCCCCTGAAAAGTGTGTTCTGCAGCTAGCCTTGCCGCTGCCGCCAAAAGCAGGCTTAGAGGGGTTCCATGCGCATATGCGGCTTATCCCGAGCCTTTTGGAAAGAGAAAGCTTTCTGGGCAGTTGGCTGCTTTATTTGCCCTGTCGGCAACGTAAGCGCTGAAGCTCTTTAGGATTGTGTCGAGGGCCGAGGGCAAATTCGGTTTTCTTAGCCCATCAGCCATGGCCAATGGAATTGCGAAAACCTTTTTCATCGCGATCGCTATTTGGCGCTTAACCGCAATTTCTGCGCTGAAAGCCATGCGGCTTTTTGTTGCCGGCTATTTTTCAGCATTCATATTTCGGACAGGCTTGGGACAATGGCACGGAGAAGCGGCGAATGCTGTGGAGCCAGTAGCCGGAGCTTTGCATTTCTCTTTTATGCGCGGAACGCAGAAAGCCCTGTAGCGGCGCGAATCCCCGTTAAATTTTCCCTCGCCAGCAAATGCTGGCTATGCGCAAGTGGCCTTGGCGGCAGGATAGTTTGCGCTCTGCATCCGACGGTTTTCTCGGGAGCCAGCTTCATTTAGCAAGTGGCGGGGGATGAGGGGGCCGCTCTTATGCATTTCCTTTTCAGATTTCTCGCTTCCTAGCTGGACAGAGCGGCGCGGGCGGCAAAACCATATTGTGAATCGCTGCAGGAAGCGCCTAAAGAAGGCATTTCCAGCCCTACGCCCGCTGTAGGCTCGGCAGCGCAGCAGCGCCTGCCATGCGCGTACTGCCAAGCGGGATGGACGCAGCAGTTCTTTCGCTGCGCATCCAACAAAAACGCCGATGCACTGTGGCTTTGCGCGCAAAAGAGATGGGATGCGGGGGGAGGGGAGCGCCGGGAAAGCCACGCCACTGGATTTGTGAATTCGCCGCTGCCAAAAGCGTTTTTGCAGCCGCTCGCCAAAATCGCTGGCAAAAAAAGAAGCTGCTGCGTTTAGCAGGAGCTTCCTTGCGCTCATTTTGAAATTTGAATGGAATTGACCAATCGGTCATAAAGCTTTAGATCTTCTGTTGTGAGAGAGCCTGCGCGCTCTATAAACAGCGTGTAGGAATAATCATCCGTGAGAAGCGTTAGCTGCTTGTTCGCCATCGCCATTCTGCCGCTCTCGTCCTTTAGGTTGAAGAAAGATTCAAGCCCAGGAGCCCCGGACACTGTTTTTTCAGATGCGCCTTTTTCGCCAACGGCCCAACTCTTGTTTTCTGCAGTGAGTGATTTGATGGTGGTGTTCACGCCTTTTGCCAAATACTTGGCTACCGTGTCTGGCTTAGTCAAAACGATGTCAGGCTCCACGTCCAGATTGACAAGCGGTATATTCAGCTTTGCGGCGATAGCGGATATCTTTAGGCCTGAGGAAGTTTGGTAGACTGAGCCCAAGCCTTCGTAATCCATGTAAACTTCCCAGTCGTCTGCGCCGATGAAACTCATTTTTTTGAGGGCCATCAGTTTTCCCCAGCCTGCCTGCGGCACTGGGCCCTTAGAAACCGTAAACACATAATCCGAGCCTTCTTGCCCAAAGGAGTATGTCACGCTGCCGACTGGAATGTCTTTGCTGTCTACTTTAAGCTTTGCATAGTTCTTAAAGTACATAACAATATCTTCAACATCCTCTTCGTTCGCGTTGTTGTCTGTTATCTGAGCGATCGCTTTGGCTGTAGCTGTGTACTGGTCGACCGTCGCCCTATCCGCGATAGCCAGCCGAATGGCCAGCACGTCGGTGGTGTCCTCGTGCAAAAGCAGCCGAAGGGTATTGATGGACGACGTGTATGTCCGGATCATTGTGCCGTTGTAGGATGCTATTTCTTGGTATGTTGTTGAGAATTTCTCGTTTGCATTGTCAATTTTGCTGTTGATGTAGTCAATTAGCTCTTGCGGCGGCTTCTCAAACAGCTTGCTGGAAGAACTCACATTTGCTTTTGTCATTATTCCGGCACATCCTGCCTGCGCTAAAACGAGCAGCGCCGCAATGCCAAATGTTAGCAGCCTTTTCATAGAAACGGCGCGCATTCGCCTGCCCAATTTTTTCTCGGGCCAGCTTTGGGCGCCTGCACCTCCTGTGCGCTTTATAGATTGCCAGGGCTCTGCAATATGGCGCGTTGCAGCGCTGGCAAGACCCTATATGAATCTAGTGTTCTCTGTGATTATACACCAGCGCCTTTTTTTCTACAAGAGAATTGTAACAGTTTTGTAATTTACAATAAATGGCATTCTAATGTAAGAGTGAAGGGCACGCAATCATGAAAACATCCATTGGCTAGGTATCCAAGCGCGCAAAATGCGGAAATATGCAGTATCAATTATATCACTGTTTCTGCAAAAAAAGAAAGCGGCAGGCGCTGGCAGTTTATGGCTATAATATAAACAGGAAACCCCTTTGGGGGCAGCTGCACTAAAAAAAAGCCCCGAAGGGCTTGCCGCAGCGCCTCATTGGTTGCCACTGCATCCGATGCTTATATGCGCAAGATCTACGCTCGTCTCTTTTACAATGATGTCTTGAATTTGGACCGCCTGCTGCTGCGAAATGGTTTCGCAGTCTAAGAACACGTTAACATAGCTCGAATCAAAGTATACGACCGTGTCCCGAAAGCCTTTGCCCTTAATTTGGCCTTCCAGGTTTCGAATGGTTTCCCTATTTTTGACAAGCTTAATCATCTCGCTGTTGGCTTCTGCTATGGCTTCAGGCGAAGAGTTTTTGCTGTTCACTGTGTTTTCCAGCAGAGTGAGGTTTTCGCTTCTCACTGCATCCCTCTCCATGCGGTATTCGCTGAAGAAAGCGCTAGTGACCTTTGCCTGGCCATTTACCACTTCGTCAAGGCTGATCATTTGGCTGACGAGTTTCGTGTTGTTTGGATTGTCTTCCTCTGCAACTTCGCCCTTTGAGTCGCCGAACATCTTAAAGTTGATGTAGCTTGTTGCCACAAGCAAGACGACAAGAGCTCCAAGGATCATGTTTTTCTTCGTTAGAATGGACATTTTTCCCTCCATGAATTAATTTCTTGGCAGTACTTTGATTCGGTGCGCCGGCACGTTCAGCGAGGCCATGACTGCGTCGGTTATGTACTCGCAAATAATTGGATCACTGGCGCCTTGCGCTGCGACGATGGCGCCAATCGCCTTAGGGTATTTGTCTGTAATTATGTAAGGCGACGAAGCTGTGCCGTCTCGCTCCAAAACCACTTCACGGGTGGTGGTCGCCTGTTCGCTAACCCTGGAATATGCATCGGTGGAAGAGCTCTGCGTACTCGTCTCGTTATAGGCAATGTCTTTTGCCATTTCCCCATCCAGAGTGATAATTACGTCCACTTTTCCTGCGCCTTGGATGTTGGACAGAAATGAGGCTATCCTATTCTCCAGGTCTTCCTGGTACTGCTTTGTCGTCATTGCGCTTGCCTGGCTTTTTTCTTTGGGCTTTGCTAACGTGTCCGACAGGCTGATAGCCAGGAAAGAGCAGAGCGCGAGCGCGACGAGCAAGGCAATCTTGTCTTTTGTTTTGAGTTTTTTGTAAAAATCGGCTTGCCTTCCCCAAAAGCCACCACTCATCCATTCCCCTCCGATTCTGTAATATAGATATTCTCATCCTCGACTGAATAGAATCCGTTTATAACCTTCTTGAGCTGCTGGCTTGTTGGCCCGTCTTCGGCTTTCTTGATGCCAATGGATAGAATCTCTCCAAAAGATGCGGAGGAAAGGTCCTCGTCAATGGTGACGCTTACTTCGCCCGCAAAGCCGCATTTTGTCTCAAGCCTTTTCTTAAGGGCCCTTTCAAGATCCGCTTTGTATGAATCGATCAGTTGGCGGTTATAGAGCTGGTCTATTTCTTCCTGGCTGTAGGCGACGGCCTGGCGATCAATAGCCAGCGTTGTCTGAAAAAACGCTTCGCTGTATCCGCCTCCCTTTATAAGCTCAATCGCCGGAATCAGGATGGAGGCGACAAACAGAACAGAGACGGCAAGCCTGATTTGTTTTTCGTACTTGCCGTCGGGCGTAATGTAGCCGATGAGGATCAGCGTCATTACGCAAAACAAAAAGTTAGTCAGCCACTGCCTCATGCTTCACCTCAGCAT
>JAITGT010000098.1 GCA_031280495.1 Eubacteriaceae bacterium | reverse complement strand
TATATCAGGCCGGGGAAGAGGGAAAGCTTCTTTGTGAAGTCCTGTTTCCATACGTGGGAGACGGAGTTGTTGCGATTACCCACACCTTTGTAGACGAATCGCTTCGGGGTCAGGGCGTGGCTAGCATGCTTCTAGACGCGGCAACAAAAGATATTCGGAATCGAGGAGAAAAAGCGAGGGCAAGTTGCTCGTATGCCGCCAGTTGGTTTGCCAAACATCCTGATGAGTGCAATTTGTTGGTGGACTAACAGTATTTCAAGGCTCTGATTGCCTTACTTTCGCTGCAGCGGCAAGATGCATTGTGCTCCGGCGCTTGTCACCATTCTCACGCGCATCCTTTCGAAACGAACTCCTGTTTTAAGCGAGGGGCTCAGCAATGCCATAATCCCTAATTTGCCACCCTTCTCTTGACCGGCTTTGCGAGCATGTGTTACAATTTCAGCGATTCTAGACAGATGGGCAGTTTTTGCGTCGATGGTCCAAAAGCGATGCCCGTGAAATATGCCGCAAAGCGCGAACAGAGGTTTATCCAACAATGAGAAATAGCTTAGAGTCACAAGTTAGCTACTATAATATGCGTTTTCCTGCTGTGTTTTCGAAAGCAAAGAACGCCTTTCTTTATACAGAAGACGGCAAGCGCTATATCGACTTCTTTGCAGCAGCAGGATCTCTCAATTACGGGCACAACAACGCCTATATCAAAAAGCGTGTCATCCACTATCTGGAGGAGGATGGCATCTTGCAGGGCCTTGATATGGACACGACAGCCAAAATTGAGTTTTTCGAGTATTTTAGGGAACATATACTTGACAAAAGAGGTATGGAGCACAAGATTGAGCTATGCGGACCAACGGGAACAAACGCTGTTGAGGCTGCGCTCCGGCTTGCGCGCAAGGTGACGGGCCGAACAGGGATTTTTTCAATGGCAGGAAGCTTTCATGGAATGACAGCTGGATCCTTATCTGTCTCTTCTATCAAGAAAGCGCCTACTGACTACCAACTGACAGGTGCGCCTGTCACTTTTGTGCCATATTCGCTTCCCGGAGTAGAGGGATACGATCCCCTCAAGTTTGTTGCTTTTCTCCTTGAATATCAATATTCCGGCACGCAGGCGCCTGCTGCCTTTATACTAGAAACCATACAGGCGGAAGGCGGCGTAAACGAGCGATCTCCTGAATTCTTGCGCGGGCTGGAATCGCTTCTGCGAAAGCACAAGGTTCTCCTCATTATTGATGATATCCAGGTTGGCTGCTATAGGACTGGAGCCTTTTTCTCTTTTGAAGAAAGCGGCATTCAGCCAGATTTTGTCGCTCTTTCCAAATCCATCAGCGGCTTTGGCCTTCCAATGTCTATATTGCTCATGAAGCCTGAGCACGACATTTGGGAAATGGGAGAGCATAGCGGAACGTTTCGCGGCGCGCAGCTCTCGTTCATAGGCGCAAAAGCTGGTCTGGAATTTGCGGAGGAAGAAAACATTCCATGGAAGGTTACATGGAATTCAGAAATTATTGAAGGGCGGCTGCGCCAAATAGCCAATGCACTTGGAGACAAGCCTGAAATTCGCGGCAAAGGCATGATATGGGGTATCGATCTTAATCCTTTCCACATTCCCGATCTGGGAGTTGCTGTGTCAGAGGCATGTTTTGCTGGAGGCTTAGTCATCGAAGTTTGCGGACCTGGCGATAATGTGCTGAAACTAATGCCTCCGCTGACCATTGAGGAAGACGCGCTCCGGGAAGGTTTAGGTATTCTCGAAAAGGCTGTATTGAGTGCAGTTGCCGAGCGCAAAGAATAAAGCAAAGCGATAGATGCAGACGGTTGACACTTTTTTTGAGTGCAAGACTAAAAGCCCAAGTGCATGGCGCCAAGCTTGCCAAAGAATGCAAACACGCACCTGTTGGCTTGGGGGTTCCTATTAGCGCTTTCGCTTGCAGCAGCCTAGCGATTCATTGCTGCGCTGCTTGCCTGAGAAGCTCACCCGGTGCCGCCTGCAGCTGTTTTCGGGCGCTCTAAGCGGCGCACCCAAGCAATCAGCGCGCTTCATTTCAGCATATCTCCTCAACCTTGAAAGCGGATGTGCTTCTGAAGCCATATTGCTTTTAAGTGATATGCCATAATTGCCGCATTCAGCCTTAATGGCAATAGTGTTAACGCGCCATAGAGCAGCGCAAGAGATCTAAATACGATTGACGCTAATCTTGTCAGCGGGGTTTCTCTGCGACAGCGGCTCTATTGGGTATCCGACAGCGACAGCAGAAAGGATCTCATATCCGTCGGGCAGCTGAAGCTTTTCAATAGTTTCGGGGTGTTTGCGAAGCTTTTTGAGGCACCCCCAGATGTAAGCGCTTCCAAGACCTAGGCTTGTTGCTGCCAATAGGATGTTTTCTATCGCACACCCAATATTACTGTACTCAATATAGTCGGAAGAGACCCCATTTGCTGAAAAGAAGATTATCGTGGGCGCTCCATAAAAAGAGTCAATGTATTTCTCTTGCCCTTTTGGCTTTGCCCCGCAGTCAAAGCGGATTTCTTCGAGTAATCCAGTGTCTTGAACAACAGTCATATGGGTCATAGCATAGTTTGCGCCGGCTATCGGAGCCATGTGAGCCGCCAACAGAAGAGCATCTAGATCTTTATCTTCAATCTGGCGCGCTTCAAAGCTGCGAGTAGTGCGCCTGGACATAACGGTGTCAAAAAATTCCATCATGGATCTCCTAAAATTTTCGCATGGCATATTCAAATAGAGCGAACACATAAATGCCGCCAAGCTTTTATCATAGATTTTAAAGCCAACGCGCATATTTGTCAAACGGGAAATAGAGCGGCAATGCGTCTGCTGCCCCCCATTGGCTAGCGTCTTGTCAAGTGGCCAAAATTCTTTTCCCTTGGATTATGCCGCGCCTGGCTCCCTAGGAAGGCGCAGGCCTGCGCCTTCCTAGGGAGATTTGGGTTTTCCTCGAAGAGGCGCGGGCAGGAAGGCCCCGCTTCCCCTCTCTTTAAGCTTTGCCATGCCTGCCAGCGGCACATAGCGCCACTCGGCCGCCATCCACTCGCCGTGCTGGTCCATTAGGGCATGCCCGGCGAGCCTAATGCGCGAGTCCCTGTTTGGAAATATGGGCACAGCCTCCATCCGCCTCTTGATCTCCCTGTTAAGCCTCTCTTGCACATTTGCCGTGCGCAGCTGCGCCCAATGCCCCTTTGGGAAGCCCATGCAAGCCAAGACTTTGTCTTCAGCGTCAGACACTGTCTCCATCGCCTTTGGAAACTTTTTCTCCATCTGCAAGGCCACAAGCCGCAGCTACGCCTTCGCCTTGCTGCCCGCCGTGAATACAGTCCATGCCATCGCCGCCGCAAGCCCCCTCTGCGCTTTTGGAACTTCCGCCAGCGCGCTGCGCAGGAAATGTGCCTGGCAGCCCGGAGGCCTCGGCGGCCTTCAGGCCGCTGTGCGCGTCCGAGGCTGCAGGCCCCGGCCTCCACAGATCCCCTGTTTCAGCCGCCCCAATCTCCATGCACAGGATATGGCGCACCACCTAGATCAACGCCTGTCGCGACAGCCAGGGCCATTGAGTGGACATGCCCGCCCTCGCGCACTTTGGTGAATGTGGCGTCCAAGCAGGCATTGGGAAACACGCCAAGAGGACTTTCCCTAAACTCTTCGACTGTTTTCGTGAGCTCGGAACAAAGGCGTGAGGCTTTGCTCTTGCAGATCTCTATTCCGAGGCTCTCCATGAGCTTCTCCACTTTCCGCGTGCTCACGCTGTTGATGCAGTCCTACTGTATAACAGAGAGCAGAGCCTTGCCAACATTTCTCCTGGGCTCCAGAAACGAGGGGCAATAGCTTCCCTCGCGCAGCTTTGGGATGGCCAGCTGCACGCTGCCTGCGGCAGTGTGCAGCTGGCGCCTCCTTGCGCCGTTGAGGCGCGCCCGTCCGCGCCTCGCTGCGCCCGCAGCGGGCGGCGCCGGCGCTGGCCTCAGCTTCCAGCTGCATGAGCATGTTTGGCGCGCCCTCAAGCGCAGCGCGCATAATGTCCACTGTCCCAGCCTCGTTCAACAGTTTGCCTAACTCCTCCGAAAGGCGCTTTCTGTCCTTTGGCGCCATCTTTTGCCTCCTTGAATTTGTTTTGGTTAACCCAAGGATAAGGATGGCTCCTTTTTTAGTCCTGCCTTTTGTCGAAATTTACGCCACTGCATGAAACTCTACCATTGCGAAAGGCATTATTTGCCAATTGCGCTCACTTTTAGGCCGATCAGATGCTAAAATAAAGTATATTTGAAGAAGGTGGTTGCCCAGAAAATGTGGAATGATATAGACACTGGCAATTATGAAGGGATGATAGCGGAAACGGTTGCCTTTAAAGGCGCGCACGGAGAAAGCACTCTTGCCTACATGTCGCGCCCGATAGGCCAAGGCCCATTCCCGACGGTGGTCCTGATTCCCCACATGCCAGGATGGGACGAATTCTATCGTGAAATGACAAGGCGTTTTTCTCAGCATGGATATATAGCTATTTCGCCAGATATCTATTCCCGTTTTGGGACGGGCAAGCCGGATCAGATAGCGCAAAAGGCCATGCAGGCTGGCGGCGTATCCGATGACACTGTGCTCGACGACACAGAAGGCGCGCTTTCCTATGCGAAATCCCTTCCCATTTCAAATGGGAAGGCAGGCGTGATTGGCACATGTTCTGGGGGGAGGCATGCCTTTCTTGCCGCTTGCCGGCTTAAAGGGATAGACGCCGCTGTTGACTGTTGGGGAGGCCGCATTTCAGCCAACCCGGCGGAGCTTACCCCGCAGCAGCCTGTTTCAGCCCTTGACTATGCTGAAAGCTTGTCTTGCCCGCTTCTCGGCATTTTTGGAAACGAAGACAGCAACCCCACCCCTGAGATTGTGGATAGGCATGAAGCAGAATTGAAGCGCTTCGGAAAAGACTACAAGTTCTTTCGATACGACGGAGCCGGGCATGGATTCATGTACTACCATACAGAAATGTACCGCCCAACACAGGCAATGGACGCATGGGAAAAAATATTTGCTTTTTTTGAGGCGCACTTAAGAGCTTAACGCGCCGCATCCCCCATTTCGCAGAGAGTGTGGAGCCTGTATGCAAAACGAAAAAACGTATGTTGCCTCAGAGCCATACGCAATAATGGCAAAGCCAGTCGGGTCGCGGTGCAACTTGCGCTGCCCTTACTGCTATTATCTAAAAACGCATAGCCTTGAACGCGCAGACGCCTCCATTATGAATGAGGAAACGCTTGAGGCGTTCCTTGTTTCGTTTATTGCTTCAAGCCCTGGACCCATTATCCAGATTGTCTGGCACGGTGGAGAACCTACGCTTGCAGGTCTGTCTTTCTATCGCAAAGCCGTTGAGTTGGAGCGCAAGCACTTGCCCGAAGGATGGGAAATTTGGAACAATCTTCAGACAAACGGGCTTTTGCTGGATGACGAGTGGTGCACTTTTCTCAATGAGGAGGGCTTTGATGTCGGCTTGAGCGTGGATGGGAGCAAGTGGCTCCACGACAAAAATAGGACTGACTTGGGCGGGCGCCCAACATACAAGAAGGTGTCCCAGGCATGCGCCCTCCTACGGAAGCATGGGATCAAGCCAGATCTTCTCTGCACTGTCACGCAAGAAACTGCTGAAAAACCGCTCGCCGCTTACCAGTCCCTAAAAGGGCTTGGAACGGGGTGGATGCAGTTTATCCCAATCGTGATATGGGGTGAAGGCGGGCGCATTGAGAAAGGTTCTGTTTCTGCGCTCTCATATGGCAAATTTCTGTGCGCGGTCTTTGACGAATGGGCAACGCACGACATTGGGCGCATTGGCGTGCAGCTTTTCGCAGAAATGTCCCTTGTGCTGAGGGGCGTTCGCTCAAGTGTTTGCTGGATGGCGCCAACCTGCGGCCGCGTCGCCGTTGTCGAAGTGGATGGATCTGTCTACTCCTGCGATCATTTTGTCAATGAAGGGCACCGAATAGGCAGCGTTTTTGAAGGCAATCTTGCAAGAATCGTGGACTCCGATGCACAAACGCGCTTTGGAAGAGAAAAAAAGGAGGGGCTCTCACAAAAATGCCTCTCCTGCGAATGGGCAGGCCTTTGCAATGGGGGCTGTCCAAAAGACTGGGCAGATTTGGATGGGCAAAAAGTAAACTGCCTTTGTGAGGGCCTGCGCTATTTTTACGCTCATTCGGTGGAACCGCTCAAACGTATTTTGGGGGCTCTTGACAGAGAAGAGCCGGTATTGCGCGTTCAGCAGAAGATGCGCGCGGAATTGGGAAAGCTATAGCGCAAAAAAACGGGCGGCTCTGCCGCCCGGCTTTTTTATTTATAGAATGTGTGGCCGTAGTCGTACACTTCTTTTTGGAGGACTTCGTTCCAATGCTGTGTCTTCTGATCATCAATCGAGCCAGGTGTGTATGCTCCAGCAAACATAAAGCCGCCATTGCGTGCATAAGTGTCGAGGCAGACGCGAACAGACTCGCGGATCTCGTCATCTGTGACATCCGGTTCGGTGAGGCGGCCGCGGCCTTCCCATCCGCCGCCAATGATAAGGTGGCGCCCATACTTTTTTTGGAGTTCCAAAATATCGTTGCTCAGCTGCACAGGTTCCCAAGCGTTTATGCCGATGCGGACCAGATCATCGAATAATGCGCCACTCTTGCCACAGTTGTGCATGTCAAATGCAATGCCTGCGATGCGTGCAGGGCGGCAGTAGTCATCATACAGGGGAATGAGGTATTCGCGGTACATTTCCGGAGAGATGAAAGGAGCGCGTTCAGCTGCAGTGTCATCGCCGAGCCCCAGTATGTCTGGTTTTGCTAAGTTGAATACCTTGTTATAAATGTCCATATAAAAACTATGCATGTAGTCAAAGAGCGCCTTGACTTCTTCGGGCTCTTCGTAAAGTGCGGCTAGTCCCTCAGTAAAGCCCATCATTCCCATAAAGGACATGAAGTAACCGCCGCCAAGCATCAAGATTAAGGCAACATTGTCGCGGCTATATGGGAGGGTGTTCAGACCCTCTTTTACAAGCGCTTCCCAGTCTACGTTCGAAAGATCGGGAGCTTTGATTACGTCGCGCCACTTGCGAACGTCTTTGAGGATGAATGCGCCCGGCTTAGGCAGTGAGAAGCCTCCGACAAGCGGCACGGACTCATAGGGAACGCCCCAGATGTCTGTGTAGCCGTCGCCACCCATCGCTCCCATTAGAGGGGCTAGCATTAGTGTCATGTTTGGCGGATCTTCGTCTACGCCGGGCAGAGCGCCATAATATGAGTATGAAGGAACCCATTCAGGGATTTCGCCCTTTAGGCAGCGCAGAAAGTTTTCTTTTGGTGTTAGGTGAGCCATTTATCCTCCTGGCGATGTTTTGTGCTTAGGTTTGGCGTCGCCGCGCCAAATATAGACCTTAATATTGGCTATCGAAAAAATTATACTATATATTGCGCTTTGGATCAAATTTTTTTGGCGAATTAGCGCTTATCTTTATAAAGCAATGTGAAATAAAGAGCGCCAAACACAAAAGAAAGGGCCTGCTCCCCTTCAGAATATTTTGTCAATAGGCAGAATGATTGAATCCATGTTTGAGATAGACACACTGTCGCTGATCCCCTTTTGCTGCCATCGAAAACAGGCGCTCTCGCGCCAGATTTGGCGGAGCAGCTGAAATAAGGACCTGTATATGCGCTGGAAGCGCGGATTCCTACTGCAGCGCTAAAGGCAGTAATTCAGCCAGCCTGGATCAGCGCGGGGGAGGAAAGCCCGCTTGCGTTTGTGAAAGTCCCACAAGCAATCTCAGCTAGGCTAAAGCATGCCTATAGCCCAAGCGCGTAGTTGGATCTGTTCTGGCAAAAAAGGAGAAGCAGATGAGGAGAACATCCAGAGCTGCAGCAAGAAATGAGTTTGTTATCAAAAGCTTCCCTCTTTCTTCTCTTTCTTCTTTCTTCTATATCCCGTATCGCCAAGAAGCCCCCGCCTCTGTATGCGGTGGGTGTATGGCACGTATATTCCTCAATAGTATTAAGCATATTTTCAAGAACAATAGATATATGCTATGAATATGAATTTGTTTTCATATTCATTTTTCATTCGTTCGAAGCAAACAGTTCTGCTTGCGTATTTTCAATTTTCAATAATCGAGGTCATGGCTGCCAATGGATCCGCTTTTGCACGAAAGGCGCGCCACGCGGGAGCGTCTTTTTTTTAAAAAGAGCTTACAGGGCAGAAAAAAGGGCAGCGAAAGCTGCCCTTTGCTGGCTCTTGCTACATAGGGACAAAAGCAGATTCTTCGTCCAAATCTAGGACAAAGCGAGTAAGCAGGGCAACGGCACCCTCCAAATCCGACAATTTAAGAACTTCAATGGGGGTATGCATGTACCGAAGCGGAATGGATACAAGCCCAGCGGCTTTGCCTCCTCTAGAAATCTGAAATGGATCGGCGTCTGTGCCTGTTCTGCCCGGGGACGGCTCAATTTGAAACGCAACCCCTGCCTTCTCGGCTGCCTGCACAAGCTGGCGGTAAACGATGGGGTTGATGTTGGGCCCTCGCGCAATAAGTGGACCTGCCCCGCATTTTGCCTCGCCATGCTTTCTTTTGTCCGCGTCCGGGTAGTCGGTGGCGTGCCCAACCTCTGCGCTTATGCCAATTGTGGGATCTAGGCTGAAGGCAGAGGCTGT
>JAITGT010000095.1 GCA_031280495.1 Eubacteriaceae bacterium | reverse complement strand
GGAAAGTGCATCGACACAACGATGGGCCTCACCCCATTGGAAGGGCTCGCGATGGGCACCCGCTCCGGCTCCATCGACCCCGCAATAGTGAAGTTTCTTTCTGACAACGCTGGCATGAGCGTGGACGAAGTCGACAGCATGCTCAACAAGAAATCTGGCGTGCTTGGAATCAGCGGCCTGTCCAATGACTTTCGCGATCTAGAGGAAGCGCAGGGGACCAATAAGCGCGCCGCGCTTGCCCTCGATATTTTTTATTATCGCGTGCGCCTCGCTATAGGCTCTTACTCAGCTGCTATGGGCGGCATTGACGCAATAGTCTTTACCGCCGGCATAGGCGAAAATTCTGCTATTGGCAGAAAAAGAATTCTTGAGGGGCTATCCTTTCTCGGCGTCGAAATCGACGACGAAAAGAACGCGGTTCGCGGGCAGGAGATCGACATTTCCACGGAAGGCGCAAAAGTCCGCGTTCTCGTTATCCCAACAAATGAGGAGCTTATGATAGCACTTGACACAAAAGCGGCAGCCGCCTTGTAGCTATTTGCTCTTTCGCAGCATAAGCTTGACAGATGGCTTTCGTTTATATATAATATTTTAGCATATAATGTTGGGAGCTGAAAAGGCTAAACCCGTGCGCAACTAGGCCTAATGCGGCTCCAGGAGGTATGACATGGCAGTCCCAAAACGGAAAACATCCAAATCCCGCCGGGATAAAAGGCGGGCTAACTATAAGCTAGAAAGCCCAGCAAAGTCTTTGTGCCCAACATGCGGGGCTGCCAAGCTTCCGCACCGCGTCTGCCCGACCTGCGGACAGTACAAGGGCAGGCAGATTATTCAAGTCGAAACCTGACAAGAAGGTTGCCGCTCGCGGCGGTAGCCTTTTCTTCTTTATTAAGGGCGTTTTGCGATAGGAGATATAAATGGCGATTTATCTGGACGCGATGGGCGGGGACAATGCCCCCCTAGACATTGTTCGTGGCGCGCTCCTTGCGCAAAAGGCCGTGCAGAGCGAAATTGTTCTCCTTGGCCAAAAGAATGCAATTGAAGGCGCCCTCGCCGAAGCAGGGGGCGGTGGCTTTGCCGTCGTAGAGTGCGCAGAGTCGATCGAAATGGGCGAAGAGCCTGCGCAGGCGGTACGCAGGAAAAAGGGCTCCAGCATTGTGCGCGGCTGCCAGCTCATTCGCGGAAGCGAGGACTCCGCCTTTGTCAGCGCAGGATCAACGGGCGCCCTGCTTGCTGCAGGCCTTACGCAGACAGGCCGGCTGCCAGGAATGCAGCGCGCAGCGTTGGGGGTAGTGCTGCCTGCCGCGAAGCCTCTCTTGCTTTTGGACGCAGGCGCTAACGCTGATCTTAAGCCAGAGGCGCTCGTCCAGATTGCCTATGCGGGCATTGCCTATATGCGGGCGCTGTATGGACTGGAGAGCCCCAAAGCGGGTCTAGCAAACATAGGGGCCGAAGCGGCAAAAGGAAGCGCGCAGTCTAAGTCTTACTTTTCCGCGCTCTCAGAAGGGCTTTCAGGCTTCATTGGAAACATTGAGCCGCGAGACGCCATTGCAGGCGCCTGCGACGTGCTTTGCTGCGACGGCTTTACGGGCAACATTATCCTTAAGACGCTAGAAGGCGCCTTTGCCTTTGCGCTGGAGGGCTTTGCCGCCCTCCCTGGCCTTGGCGCTGAAGCAAAGGCCTCTTTGTCTGTTTTTCGCGAATCCTTAGATCCAGCAAGCCTGGGAGGCGCGCCGTTTCTTGGGTTGGACGGCTGCTTAATCAAGGCGCATGGAGCGTCAGGCCCGCAAGCCATCGCAAGCGCTGTCCGCCAGGCATCCCTTTTCTTGGAAAATGGCGCGCTGCGCCGTTTGAAGGCTGATCTGGCTTTCAGGACAGGCGCATAAAAAAACGGCATTGGATATAAACTAAGCCAAATGGCGGAAGCTTGGCGAAGCCGACAAAACAAAGGAGGGGCGTAATGGTTTTTGACAGGGTAAAAGAGATAATTGTGGCACAGCTTAAGGTGGAGCCGGATGCGGTGAAGCCAGAGACTTTTTTTATTGAGGACTTGGGTGCGGACTCCATTGACGTCATGGACATGATTGCCTCGCTTGAAGCTGAATTCTCCAAAGAAGTGGAAGAAGAGTCACTAGGGGAGCTCAAGCAGGTCAAAGACGTTGTGAACTATTTTGAGGGCCTCTGAGCCTGGAACCGAAGCCGAGTTGAACGAACTTGAAAAAAGGCTCCAGTACCGGTTTCGAAACGAAAGCCTGCTTATCACCGCCCTAACACACCCGTCAGCCGTCAACGAGACAAAGGCCGAAAGCAACCAGCGCCTGGAGTTCCTCGGTGACGCTGTCCTGCAGCTTGCCATTAGCTCATATATTTACAAGAAAGAGCCGCAGCTGAATGAAGGAGCGCTGTCAAAGCTTCGATCAATGATTGTGTGCGCTGATTCCCTTTATCTTGCTGCAAGCGAGATGTCCCTTGCTGGATCTTTGATATTGGGAAAAGGAGAAGAGCTTAACGGGGGGCGCACCAAAAAAAACATCCTTGCCGATACTGTTGAAAGCGTGATAGGGGCGATTTTTCTGGACAGCGGCTTCCACGCCGCCGAGAAATTTATTTTGCGCGCCCTGTCCGCTGTCATTGCCCAAGCAATGGAAGGCTCGCTCACTTATGACTATAAAACAACCCTTCAGGAGTATGCGCAGTCTCAGGAGGGAGGGGAACTTGTCTACGAGCTCATTCGCATTGAAGGGCCTGAACACGAGCAGCGTTTTTTTTCCCGCGCTGTTCTAGGAAGCAGGCGGTTTCCAGAGGCGGCAGGGAACAACCGCAAGCAGTCCGAGCAGAACGCTGCCGAAAACGCCTTGCGGGAACTGCGCATTATTGACTAGAAAG
>JAITGT010000026.1 GCA_031280495.1 Eubacteriaceae bacterium | reverse complement strand
TCATTTCCCTCACTCGCCTGTCCACGGACATGCTTCCGAAAATTGAGCTTCCCTACGTGGTGGTTCAGACGCCTTACCCCGGTGCGAGCCCCGAAAAGGTGGAGGCTGCTGTAACGTCTCCTTTGGAAGAGCTGGTGGGGCAGATAAGCGGCTTAAGAAAAATCACAAGCGTTTCTGCAGAAAACGTTAGCCAGATCGTGATGGAATTTTCATACGACACAGAGATCAATACAGTTATTCTTGACTTAGGCAGCATGCTTGAGGGCATGCGGGACAGGCTTCCTGAAGGCGCAGGCGCGCCGAGCATCATGCGCGTGTCGCCAAACATGATGCCATTGGCCGAGATTTCCATTGTTGTGGACGGGGCGGATCCCGAGGAGACGAATGATATTGTCTCTGCTGAAATAACCCCTGCCTTGGCGCGCGTGGACGGCATTTCCTCCGTGGAAGCAGTTGGCCTTATTCAAAGCCGCGTTGAAATCCAGCTCAACCAGGGCAAGATTGACGAACTCAACAGCCGGCTGCTCGGAAAAGTCAGCAAAAAGCTTGCCGAAACGGAGAAGGGGCTCAAATCGAGCCGCGAAAAGCTAGAGAAGGCGAGAATACAGCTGGAAGGGCAATCCGCATCCACTTATGAGCAGCTTGAAAAGCAGCGCGCCCAGAATGTTGAGCAGCATGCGCAGTCGCAGGCAGCGCTTGCAAGGGTGCGCATCGAACTTGCTGACATGGCCGCAGCCAAACAGCAGATACAGGCGGCGCTTGCAACGGCGTCCCTGATTCAAAAGAACAGCCTAAACAGACAGCTAGACTCTCTGCTTGAAGGCGAGGCCGCCGCCAAAGAAGAGGCCCGGCAGCTTGAAATCGCGGCTGCGCAATATGCCGCCTCCCTGAAGCAGACGGAAAAAGCGCAGCAAGACTTCTCAAAGTCATTAAGCAAAGGCGAAAGCGATCTGTACCAGAGCCAGGCAAAGCTAAACGCGGCTGAGGTGCAGTTTGCGCAGCAGCGTGATCAGGCTCTTTCCAGCGCAAATGTCGCTACAGTCATTTCTGAGCAAATCTCTGATATTCTTGCAGCGCAAAATTTTAGCATGCCTGTAGGGATATTGGAAAATGGCGCAAACAGTTTTACTGTTAAAGTTGGGGCCGAAATCCAAAGCCTGGAAGAGCTTGGAAAGGTGGTTCTCATCAACACAGGCTCTTCCGGCATTGGCGAGATTACCGTAAGCGACGTTGCTGACATCGTGGAAACAGACAACAGCGCCTCTACATATGTCAAAGTGAATGGGCAGGACGGCGTTATGCTGGAAATAAAAAAGCAGAGCGATTATTCCTCTAACCGCGCCTCATCAAACTTGCGCGCAAGAATTCGCGAGCTGGAAGAGGAGCATGCGAACGTGCATTTTGCATTTTTGTCCGATCAGGGCAGTTACATCACAGTAATTATTGAGTCTGTGCTCAACGACCTTCTTTCTGGCGGCGCTTTGGCCATTGTTATGCTCGCTCTTTTTCTGAAGTCGATTCGCCCAACGCTCGTCATCGCCCTTATCATTCCGCTCAGTGTTTTGCTCTCGCTCGTCTTTATGTATTTTTCTGGAGTAAACCTAAACATTATGTCTCTTGCCGGGCTGTCAATAGGCATTGGCAACATGGTTGACAACGCAGTTGTCGCCATGGAGAACACATACCGCCTTCGCGCGCAGGGCCTTTCCGCGACAGCCGCGGCGATAAAGGGGACGGAAGAGGTTTTCGGCCCTGTCGTTGCCTCCACTCTTACAACAGTCAGCGTGTTTATTCCCATCCTGTTCACGGACGGGATGACAAAGCAGCTTTTTTCCGACATGGGCTTGACAGTTGCCTATTCCCAAATTGCCAGCCTTCTTGTCGCCCTTGCTATTGTGCCTGCCATGTCACCTTCGATACTGCGATCGCAAAAGAGCAGGCCAGCGCCGTTCTTTGAGCGTGTCAAAGATGGTTATGCGCGCCTTTTGGGCCGGGCGCTTAGAGCAAAGCCTCTGCTTTTGCTCCTGTGCACTGGGGCTTTCTTCGGGGCTTCCTATCTTGCATCCGGCATGGGCACAGGGGCCATCCCTTCATCGGACACATCTGAAATAACATTCTCGCTGCAGTCGCCTGAAGATTTTGATAGGGAAGAGACAGAAGAGGCGATCAGCTCGCTTTCCAGCATTGTTCAGGAGATGGCGGGAGTGGATACGGTTGGGGTCCTGTATCTTCCGCCAGGGCACAAGGGCAGCGTTTTTGCTGTTTTAGAGAAGTCCCGCGCAAACACATCGCAGCAGATCGCCTCTGAAGTGCTGCGCCTTTCCGCGGGCCTTGGCTGTGAAATCAAATTGATGTCCAGTTCCAGTATGTCCGCCTTCTCATCTGGCAGCGGACTTGAAGTGCAGATAACCGGATCTGACATCGACCAGCTTCGAGAAGTGGCGGCGGAGGTGGCGTCCCTTGTTGCAGGCGTTGACGGCACAGCTTCCGTCACGAATGGAAGCGAAACCCTTTTCGACGAATTGCGCATTTCTGTGGACAAGGCAAAAGCGACGCAATACAATCTGACAGTCGCGGAAATCTACCAGGCAGTGTCGTCTTATATGTCCAGTGAGACAGAGTCGGGCAGCATTTCTCCCGACAAGTCCAAATCAGTTGTCATTGTACAGCCAAACGCTGGGGACAGGACAAAAGAGAGCATGCGCGACATCTCCCTAAAAGTGATGGAGAACGGAGAAGAAAAGCAGATTCCCCTCTCCGAGGTTGTTATGTTTGAAGACGCCAAGAGCCTTCCTGTGATCAGCCATGAAGGTCAGCGCCGCGCCATCACAGTTGCCGCAGCGATTAAAGATGGATACAACATTGGGCTTATTAGCAGGGCTGTTGAAGAAAAGCTGGGGGCCTTTTCGTTTCCCAAAGGGTGCGCATACAAGCTCGTTGGAGAAATTGAGGACATTAACGGCTTTATGGGAGACCTTTTCTTTATGCTGGCAACCGCGTTTGCGCTGATTTTTCTCATCATGGTTGCGCAGTTTCAATCGCTAAAAGGCCCGCTGATCATTATGTTTACTATCCCGCTTGCTTTTACTGGCGCCATCTTTGCCCTCACGCTTCTTCGGTTTGAGCTTAGCATAATCTCAATCCTTGGATTTTTGGTCTTGACAGGCATTGTCGTTGACAACGGCATTGTGCTTGTAGACTTCGCCAACCAGCTGTGGATCGGAGGGCGAGGCAAGCGCGAAGCAATAATCGAGGCGTGCAGGACGCGGCTTCGGCCCATACTGTGCACCGCATTCACCACAATTCTGGGCATGGCCACCATTGCTTTGGGCGTAGGGCAGGGAAGCGATATGCTTCAGCCAATGGCAATAGTTGTTTTCTTTGGGCTGGCTTACGGAACGCTGATGACGCTGTTTGTCGTGCCCTGCCTATACGAAATATTTATGCGAAAAAAGCCTCTCGCCGTCGCAGGCGGCTCTGGGGAGGAAAGCTATCCCTTAAATGCGCCTCCCCTGCCCAGCAGCCCAGCCGCGCCATATCCGGCCTACGCAGAAGCCACAGCGCTAAGCGGCTCTGCCGAGAATGCCTCTAATTGGGGCCATGGCGCACAGGCAGCGCCAGAGCTTGACTTTGAGTTTGGCCGGTTGGATGTGCCTGAGCCGCATGCAGGCGCTCTGCACTGGGAGGCTGGGTTGAAAGAAAACGCGCCCAGAGGGGCGAAGGCGGGAAAACATGCCGGCAAACGCAAGGCGATGTGGCACAAGCTTTGGACTCCGCCTAAAAAGGCATAACGAATCAGATGGTTCGGGCAACGGTGCGAGCGAAGGGGCGCATAATTTGTCAAAGCCGCATATTATTTGTACAATTCTGCGAACAGATTGTTTTGGAAGAGGTATATAGCGCTATTTACCAGTTTTATGCAGAAAAGACTTAAAGAAAATTTCAGCAATCTTGTAAAGAAAGATTGACGCCTTTTCAACTCCGTGATACAATCCAATTGTATTCTAGTTACATGCATTTGAACTCGCTAAGTGTGGTCAAAGTGAACGTTAAATAGACTGCAGCTTTGCGAGTTTTGTGTGCAACAGAGTGATATCTGTTAGGAGGTACTGCAATGCAAGGTACTGTAAAATGGTTCAACGCGGATAAAGGATATGGGTTTATCCAAAACGACGACGGGAGCGACGATGTATTTGTACACTTCTCATCTATTATGACCGAAGGATACAAAACGCTGTCTGAAGGCCAGAGGGTGTCATTTGATATAGAGCAGGATCCACGGAACGCCACCAAGGTAAGAGCCGTTAGTGTCATGCCCCTCGACCACTAGTTTGTGTGACAAACAGCTAAAAAGCCGGCATAAATGCCGGCTTTTTCTTTTTGCGATATATCCGGATTTTTGCTAAGAGGTTCGGCCATGCTATAATAATGGAAGGCAGCGGATGCGGTTTTGGCTTGAATTGGCACGATGGGCTGATGCAGAGGTTGGAGAATGAACGAGAAAATTCTAGTTGTCGACGATGAAGTAAACATTTGCGAGCTCTTAAAACTGGAGCTAAAGCTAGAAGGGTATGAATGCGAAACGGCGCTGGACGGTTTTTCCGCGCTGGAGAGTTTTGAGGAGTTTGCGCCAGATTTGGTGATCTTAGACATAATGCTGCCGAACATGAGCGGCATTGAGGTGTGTGAAAAGATGACGTCGCAGAGAAATGTCCCTGTTATCATGCTGACTGCAAAAACAGACGTGGGCGACAAGATTTTGGGCTTAAAGACTGGCGCTGATGACTACATGACAAAGCCATTTGACACTGGGGAGCTGCTCGCCAGGGTCGAGGCGCTTTTGAGGCGGTATTCCACTATTATTAAGAGGCAGCGGGAGCGCCAAACGCTTCGAAATGGGCCGCTTTTGCTTGTGCCGGAATCTCAGTCCGCATACATAGGCTCTGCCCTGCTGCACTTGACTGCGACAGAGTACGACATACTGAAAATGTTTGTTTCATCAAGAAACAAGGCATTTTCCCGCGAAATGATCGCCCGCTCTCTTGGCCTGGATTTTCAGATTGACACCCGCGCCATAGACATGCACATACAGCGCCTTCGCAAAAAGATTGCCGAGCTTACAGACGATCGCTATATCGAAACTGTCTTTGGTATTGGCTATCGCATGAAAGATCTGGAGAGCCCTGCGCCCTAAATATCCGGGCTCCAGCGTTTTCGCAGCCTTTTCGGCATAGGGGGCATGATGCAGATTCGGATCCGCCTGATCGCGACTAATGTGCTCGTCTCGCTTGCTATTTTGGGGACAGCATGCCTTGCCGTTACGCAGGGCATATACAAATTTTCATTGGAAAGCGCCAGAAAGCAGCTTTTTTCACTTGGGGCAGAGGCAAACAGAATGGTGCGGGAGGACATACTCTCATTCGAAGACATGAGGGATCCGGAAGCGGCGCTCTCGTCGGTTGCAAGCTATTTTGCTGACCAGGTATACCTTGCCAGCCGCCTTCATGCCATAGTGTATGGCAGAAGCGGCAATTTTTTGGCGAGTGATGGAAGCGTGGACGCAAGCGAGGGCAGCTATGCTGGCCTCGCTATGGAAAGCGTGGAAAAAAACGCGCAGGGCATTGCTTTTTCTTCGGTGAACGGCGCAAACCATTATGTCCTTTTTGCACCCCTTCGTGATGAGCAAAACATGCCTTTTGGCGTCGTTGCCGTCTTCTACCCCATTCGCTCCACAGAGCAGACTGTTAACCTCGTCCTCATGAGCTTTGCGGCAACGGCTTTGGTGATTGCTTTTGTTGCGGCCTTTTTCTGCAATTTCGTCTATGAAGGCATTTTTCGCCCGATTCGGCAGCTTTCTTACTATTTGCGCCAAATGCCGGAACAGTCGAGGGCGGAGCCGCCAAGCATTGCGTATAAGGGAAATGACGAGATTCGCAGCCTCATTGACAGTGTCAGCCTTGTCGCCTGCCAAATCAACAGCGCGGCCGATGAGGCAAAGGCGGAGCGCGCGAATGTGGCCTCTGTCATCTCCGCAATTCAGGATGCTGTGGTCGCCATTAACCTGTCCGGCGATCCAATGATCACGAACGAGAAATTTAGCGAATTTTTCCCTAGCGACACGGACTACTTTGCAGTGGTCGGCCGCATTGATGAAGTGGTCAAAAGGGTGGAACAGACCAATACGGTAGTCAATGCGGAATTTGAATACGACGGGCGCTGCTTTCTTGTCACCGCCGTGCCTGTCCCTTCGCAGGAAGAAAGCGCCATAGCTGACATTAAGTACGTAACCACAATTAAGAAAATGGAGCAAAGCCAGCAAAAATTCGTTTCGTCTGTCTCCCATGAGCTTCGAACCCCGCTCACAACAATTAATGGCTACATTGATCTGCTTGAGCGTAGAGGCACAGGGGATCCGGAGGTGACAAAGAAGGCGCTTGCGACGACAAAAAGTGAAATAGCGCGGCTGCTTCGCATGGTCAACGAGCTGCTTAGCCTCAACACATACCAAAGCGCTGAATTCGACCTTATCTTTACCAACATTGATCCAGACGATCTGATTGCGGAAGCAGTCAGCCAAATGAACATAAAGGCTGAAGAAAATGGGATCTATGTCCTATACAGCCGAATTCCGCTTCCTGAAATACGCGGAGATCGGGATCGCATTAAGCAGGTTCTCATCAA
>JAITGT010000014.1 GCA_031280495.1 Eubacteriaceae bacterium | reverse complement strand
TATCTGGATAAGCGCGTAAAGGATCTCTCCTGTCGCAGCGGCGTCTTTGTCAATGTAGACATAATCGCCATAACCTTTGTTGGAGATGTGATGGTCTATTACGATGGTTGAAGAGCATTTCTCCAGATATTGCTCATTGTCCACAAAATCTCGGGTTGAGCAGTCAACAATGAGCGCTGACTCAAATTCGCCTTGCGGCACCTGTCCGAACAGCTGGCCTTCCTCAAATATTCTGTACAGTTCTGCAGTGTCTTTGCCGATGGCGTATTCCACTCTCTTGCCAAGGCTCTTCAGCATGAGGCCAGCGCAGATGGCACTGCCAAGAGCGTCGCCGTCTGGGTTCCGGTGCGCAAAGATCAAAACGGAAGATTTGCCGCCGAGAATGCCCGCGATTTTTCTAAGTTCTTCAGTCTTTTCCATTTCCGTCAATCTTCTTGAGCACTTCATCGATATGCATAGCGTATTCCATAGACTCATCTAGTTCAAACATCAGCTCAGGAGAAAATTTTGTCGTGAGGGCATCGGACAATACGCTTCGCAAATGCCCTTTCGCATTCGCAAGAATGCCAATAATTTCCTTTTGCTTGGTTTTGTCGGCATACACTGACACATAAACCTTTGCGTACTTCATGTCCGGGGTCGCCTTAACTTTGGTTACGGATATGACCGTTTTGGCGATCCTTGGATCTTTCATCTTTCTAAGCTGTGAAGACAGCTCTTCCTTAATGATCTCGTTGACGCGTTCCGTTTTGTAAGCCATTTGCACCTATCTGCCTCAATTAAGAGAAAGCGATTTCCTCCATTTTGTAGAACTCAAGCGCGTCCCCCTCGGAGAAGTCTGCGAATTTGTCCAGCCCGACGCCGCACTCGTATCCAAAAGACACTTCGCGCACATCGTCCTTAAAGCGCTTTAGTGAAGAAATAGACCCTTCAAAGATAACTTTGCCCGAACGCTTGACGCGCGCTTTGTCGCGGCGGTGGACAGTGCCAGACGTAACGTAGCATCCAGCGATAAATCCGATGTTTGGCACTTTGAAAGTCTGCCGGACTTCCGCCTCTGCTGTAATGACTTCCTTGTACTCCGGATCGCGAAGGCCGTTCATCGCTTTTTCAATGTCATCCGTCAAAGCGTAAATAACTTCGTAAGAGCGGATCTCCACGCCTTCTTTCTGCGCTAAGGCCTGCGCATTTTGGTCTGCCTTTACATTATAGGCAAGAAGAAGCGCGCTGGAAGCGGAGGCAAGGTTTATGTCCGACTCCGTGACGGCTCCAACGCCGCCGTGGATAATATTTACCTTTATTCCAAGATCGTTGTTGTTAAGCCTTTCGAGAGCCTGCTTTACCGCCTCGTAAGAGCCGGAAACGTCCGCTTTAAGAATAAGCTTTACTTCTTTGACGTTGTTTTCGTTAATCATGGCAAACAGTTCGTCAAATGTTGTTGGGACGCTGTTCTTTGCCGCCAGGATTCGGATTCTGTCCCTGCGCTTGTCAGTGACGGAGCGGGCCTCTTTTTCGCTTTCAGCGACGAAAAACTTGTCGCCTGCTTCCGGGACTTCCTCGAATCCGAGTATCTCGACAGCGCGGGAAGGCTCGGCTTCCGTGATGCGGGCTCCCATGTCGTTGTTGATCAGGCGCACCTTTCCGTAAAAAGTGCCAGCTACAACAAAGTCGGAGTCGCGAAGCGTTCCGGACTTAATGAGCAGGGAGGCTGTGACACCGCGCTGCTTGTCAATGCGCGCTTCAATAACCGTTCCCACTGCTCTGGCGGAGAAATTCGCCTTCAGGTCTTCCACTTCTGCAAGCAATAGGATGCTGTCAAGCAGCTCGTCGATCCCCTGGCCAGTCTTTGCTGAGACATGAATACAAATGGTGTCGCCACCCCACTCTTCTGGAACAAGGGCGTATTCTGTCAATTCCTGCATGACGCGCTCAGGGTTCGCCTCTGGCTTGTCAACCTTATTTATCGCAACTAATATGGGAACTTCCGCCGCTTTTGCATGGTTAATGGCTTCCACCGTCTGGGGCTTGATGCCGTCGTCCGCAGCAATTACAAGCACGGCAATGTCGGTTACTGAAGCGCCGCGGCTCCGCATTGCAGTAAAGGCTTCATGCCCTGGCGTGTCGATAAAAGTGATTTGCTCCCCATGAGCGGAAATTGTATATGCGCCAATATGCTGCGTGATGCCCCCGGACTCTCCAGCTGTCACATGCGTATTGCGGATGGCGTCAAGCAGTGAGGTCTTTCCGTGATCGACATGCCCCATAACCGTGATGATTGGAGCCCTTTTTGAGAGCGCTTCGGGCTCGCCCAGCTGTTCCTCAAGCATGAGCTCTGCAATGTCTGCCTCTTCTTCAAGAACGACTGCAATGCCAAGCTCTTCGCAGGCAATTTGCGCCGTCTCAAAGTCGACTGACTGGTTTAGGCTGAGCATCATGCCATAGCTCATCAAAACTTTAAGAATTTCTGTTGGCTGGATGTGTATTTTCTCGCTCAGTTCAGAGATTGTGACAGTTTCGGCAATCGTGACCGCGCCGTCGATGCCTGAGTTCATTCTCTCTTCCCTGGCCTCAAGTTTTTTCTTCTTGTAGCTTGACTTCGAGCCCTTCACTTTTTTTGTGTTGTCTAGTGTTCGTTTCTGCCGATCGTCGTTGAAAAAGCTTTCGCGAGCTTTGGAGCGCTGCTCGTTTTTTTGCTTGCTTTCTTTCTTGTTTTTGTCGATTTTTGGCTTCTCAAGATTCGTTGCTGGCGCGCCTGGCTTTTTTGCCGCCGGCTTTGCGCCTGCGAAGCCGCGCTGGCTAGAATCCGCGTCCTTGTCCCAAGGGCGCTGCTGGCCTCTGGCGCCAGGCTGCGTGCCGCCGCCAGGCCTTTGCCCAGGCCTTTGCGAATATCCGCCCTGACCACCTGGGCGGCTCTGCCCATAGGATCCCTGCCCCTGCCTGCCCTGATAAGAGCCTTGCCGATTTGCGGGCGCCCCGCCCGGCCTGCTTCCCTGGCTTGAGCCTGGACGCTGTGCCCCCTGGCCGGCATATGATCCCTGCCGCTGTCCGCCTGGCCTCTGGCTGGAAGCGGGACCCTGCCGCTGGCTGCCCGGCCTCTGCTCTCTGCTGTCGCCAGATGGCCTTCGCTCTCCCCCCTGTCCATAGGAGCCTTGCCTAGGCGTTTGGCTGCCCGCGCGGCTTCGATCTCCCCCCTGTCCTGGCTGCCTTTGGTATTCCCTCGGCTGGCTGCTGCCAGTGCCCATGCGGTTTTGCCCTTCGCGCTGGGTTGCTGAAGACGCATTTCGGGGAGGCCTCTGCCCAGTTCCGGAAGGCTGGCCCGCGCCCTGTTGCCTGGGTGCCTGTGCCTGCTCAGCAGGATGAGGGGCCGCCGAGGGTTTTGGCTGGCTTTCCTGCACAGTCTCGCTCTTTGCCGGGGATCTCTTTTCGTCCGTTGGGCGCGTTTGCTCTGCTGCCCGCTGCTCTCTTGGCTTTTGGGCTTCCGGCGGCGGGGTTTCCGCCTTTGGCTGGGCGCCTTTCTCAGAGTTGGGCACAATCCGCCCTGCTGATACGGCAAAGTTGTTCCGGAAATATTTCTCCTGCTGATCAGTAATCACACTCATGTGGTTCTTGATCGGGATATTTATTTCCTGGAGCATATTGGCAAACTCCTTGCTCTGCACGCCAAACTCCTTTGCCAGCTCGTAAACTTTTTTCGTCATACCTTTCTTTTTTGCCCTCCTGCTTCCTTTTCGAGCAAATATTCCTGGATACCTTTCCTGATATTCACAAGATCCTCATCCGACACTTCCGACTGAAGCGCGTATTCGATCTTCTTTCTGTTCTTCGCGAGCTCTAGGCACCCTTCTTCGGAGCAGATATATGCGCCTCGGCCGTTCTTCTTCCCGCCTGGGTCAAAGGCAACCGGGCCCTCGGGCGTCCTGACAATCCGGTTTAGGCTCCTCTTGTCCGTCTTCTGCCTGCAAATGATGCAGGTGCGCATCGGTATCTTCTTCAATGCCCTCTCTCTGTCTAAAGGCCTTCGCCTTCCCGCCCGGAACCAAAGCCGTCCAAAAGAGGCTCCTGCCTTTCGGATTCCGTTTCTGCGGCGCCTTCGGGCGCCTCTTCATACAGCTCCTCCGCCTCAGGGGCTTGCAGCGGCGCTGCCTCATTCGCGCTGCGCCCTTCTTCAATTGCGTCGGTTTCAAAAACCCTAAAAGCAGGCATGGCTCCCTCGCTCCCATTTGACCCGCTGTCCGGCTCAATCACCGCTGCCAGCGCGCTAGCAAGATGCCCCTCTTCCCTGCTGAGGCGGTATTGGCGGTACTGGTCATGGCTCTTAATGTCGATTTTATAGCCAGTCAGCTTGGCGGCAAGGCGCACGTTCTGCCCATCTTTTCCGATGGCAAGAGACAGTTGCGACTCATCAACAATGACGATCGCAGCATGCGTGGAATCGTCCGCTACAACCTCAGCGATGTCCGCTGGGTTAAGGGCGTTTCGGATGTAAGAAACCGGATCGGGGGAGTATTCAACCACATCAATATGCTCATTGCCCAATTCCCTCAAGATATTTAGGATGCGTGTGCCTTTGTATCCAACGCACGTTCCGACAGCGTCTAGCTCCGGAGACTTTGTGCGCACCGATATCTTCGTGCGGCTGCCCGCTTCGCGCGCTATAGAGACAATCTCTACGCTTCCGTCGAAAATTTCCGGGATTTCAAGTTCAAACAGGCGCTTAATGAGCATGGAAGTGGAACGGGAGAGCATAATGACTGGGTCCTTTTTCGTCTTTTCCACATTGAGAACATACACCTTGATGCGCATGCCTTGAAAATACTGCTCGGAATGGACTTGGTTGGCATGATCCATAACGCCTTCCGCTTTTCCGATATTAATATACACATCATTCTTCTCGATTTTCGTGATGACTCCAGTGACCAGCTCATCCGTTTTCTTTGAGTACATGTCAAACACCAGCTCGCGCTCTGCGCTCTTTATGCGCTGAAGCACCAGCTGTTTTGCGTTCTGCGCGGCAACGCGCCCAAACCCTTTGGGATCAAGCTCCTCCTCCACGACGTCGCCAATTTCATAAGACTCGTCAACGCTTTTGGCTTCTGCAACGCTGATCTCGTTTTGCTCGCTTGCCGGTTCCAAAGCAACAGTGCGCAGCGCAAACACCTTAATTTTCCCAGTTGCGCGGTCTATTTCGACGCGCGCGTTCTGCGCGCCTTTGGAATTTCTTTCGTAAGCACGCATGAGCGCCTCTTCCACTGCAGAGATGAGCTCCTCCTTGTCTATTCCTTTGGTGCGCTGTATTTCATCAAGAGCGTCCAAAAAATCTTTAAGGGACGTGTCTTCTGTTTTTTTTCTCGTTGCCATTTCCCTATACCACCTCTAAATGCGTCAAAAACTGAAATGGAGGTTTATCTTTGCGATGTCTCGCAGGCTCAGCGCAATTTCCTCCCCCTCGCTATGAAAGGCGAGTTCCCCCTTTTCTTCGTCAAAGCCTGAAAGGACGGCAAGGAGTTTTTTTCTGCCGTTTAGCGCTTTGTAGAGGGACACATCGACTTCGCTTCCCATAAAACGGCGGTAATCGGCCGGCTTTTTTAGGGGGCGCTCTACGCCCGGGCTTGAAATCTCCAAAATAAAGCTGCCCGCGCCTGTGTCGATCTGATCAAGCCTTTCGGACAGCCTTCTGTTGATTTCAGTGCAGTCATCCAGCGAAATGGATCCTGCCAGCCGCTCCACGTAAAAGCGCATGACGGTTTCCCCACCCTCTTTCTTGCATTCGCTGTCCACCAATTCGCATTCGCACTCTTCAAGAATGGGCAGCGCTTCGCCAATCACAAGGCCAAGGAGCTTTTGAGCCATATAATTTCCCCCATAAATACAATGAGCGGGCACGCCCACTCATTTTCCTTACCAATTATAGCATGCTAAAAACCGCCTGTAAACAGGATTTCTCTTTTTCCCACATAAATGATAGAATAAACCACAATGGGCAGCAGGCGGCGGGCAATGGCGTGTGCAAAAGATATTGTCGAGCAAATCCTGTTGCACTGTCTGTCAGAATCCACTAGCATTGAAAAATGCAGCCGCCTGCCCATGGCCTTAGGCAATTTGCCATATCAAAAAAACAACAGCCAGAAAGAGCAGTATGGAAGGTTTTAGGCTTTATATTGAAAGCCTCTCCAAGCACTTAGCTTCCAGAGGCATATTGGCGTCTCTGCAAAGGGATCTTCCCTTCGGAAAGCAGCTTTTGCTGAAATGCGGCGAAAGAAGCGACGTCGTTCGCGTTTATTATAACAGCAAAGGCAGTTTCAAGGTGGATCTCTCCACTGTCCAGGGGGCAGAAGCGCGCAATGCGCTTGAAGCATTCCTGTCGCAATCGAACAGCCAAGCCGAATACCCCATTCTTTCTCCGCCGCTCATTGGCTCGGACGAGTCCGGAAAGGGAGACCTGTTCGGGGCGCTTTGCGTAGCTGCTGCTTTCTGCGACGAGCATGCCTACAAAGAGCTTGAGCGGCTGGGCGTTCGAGACTCAAAGCGGCTGACAGACTCTTTCATGGAATCCGCCGAAAAAGAGATTCTCAAGATATGCCCAGCGGAAATTGCTGTCCTAACTGCTGGAGAGCTCAACAAAGCATACAAAATGACGCCGAACCTCTCAATACTGCTCGGCAAGCTGCATGCGCAGGCTCTTGAGAGGCTTGCAAACAGAACCGGATGCCAAAGCCTCCTGACTGACCGCTTTTCTACAGCAGACAGGGTGAAGCCTTACCTCTCGAATAAGTCCCTGAAGCTCAAAGAAGAGACAAAGGCAGAACGAAACATGGCTGTTGCAGCGGCAAGCGTTTTGGCCCGGTGCGCGTTCCTGCGTGACATAAGGCGCCTGAGCGAACACTACCAGATCGACATTGCCTATGGCGCAGGGAAGGCGGCAGACGCCTCTGGCCGCGCTATTTACGCCAATTACGGCATAGACGGGCTTAAAGAATCAGTAAAGACGCACTTTCGAAACATGGAGCGGATTGCGCGCTCTGGTGCAAAGGATTAGAGAATATGGATGGCGAAAACGCGCGTATCGAAATGAGGCGCCTAGCAAAGGCAATTGACGAAAACAACAGGAAATACTACGAAGAAGACGAACCGGTCATATCGGACATGGCATACGACGCCATGCTGGCGCAGCTGCTCCAGCTAGAAGAGGCGTACCCTGAATTTGCAGATCCAAACTCCCCGACGAAAAGGGTCGGCGGAGCGGCTTTGGAATTGTTTCAAAAAGTAGTGCACAAGACTAAGCAGTTTTCGCTGGCCAACGCTTTTAGCAAAGAGGATCTCCTGGCTTTTGACAGCCGCGTGGCGAAAGCTGCAAGCGGCTATACTTATTGCGTTGAGTACAAGTTTGACGGGCTGACGGTTGTCTTGCGCTATGAAAATGGGATTTTTCAGGGCGGCGCCACGCGCGGTGACGGCGAGGTCGGAGAAGATGTCACCGCAAACCTCATGACAATTCGCAACATTCCCCTCACACTCGCCGAAAAGCGGACCCTTACGGTTCGCGGTGAAGTGGTGATGCCCAAAAGGGGTTTTGAGCGAGTCAATGCGCAGCGTTTAAAAGAGGGGCTGCCGCCTTTCGCAAACCCCCGAAACGCAGCTGCCGGATCCCTCAGGCAGCTCGATCCCAAAGTGGCCGGCACGCGTCCCCTGGCTGCCTATATTTTCAGCTTGGAAGCAATGGAAGGCATGGAATTTGCATCGCACGCTGAATCCCTTAAGTACCTGTCCAGCATAGGCTTTTCGGCAAGCCCCGCCCTAAAAGCAAAAAATGTGCAAGAGGCGTGGGAGGCAGTTCAGCGCATTGAAGCCCAAAAGCAGTCCCTGCCTTATGAAATAGACGGCGCTGTTCTAAAGGTGGACGAAAAGGCAATCCAAGAGGAATTGGGGGCAACTTCGAAAAATCCGCGCTGGGCCACTGCATATAAATTTACTCCGGAGACGGCGGAAACCGAGATTCGGGAGATCGCCATTCAAGTCGGAAGAAGCGGGGCTCTTACCCCAGTGGCAGTTTTTGATCCCGTCCTCGTTTCCGGTAGCCTGATCACTCGGGCAAGCCTGCACAATGAGGACTACATCCAGGCGAAAGACATTCGCGTCGGCGACTGGATAACTGTGCATAAAGCAGGCGAGATCATTCCTGAAGTTGTTTCTGTCGCGTTTGGGAAAAGGGACGGTAGCCAAGAAGAGTTCCGCATGCCAGATGCCTGCCCCTCATGCGGCGCCGAAACTTATAGGGAAGAGGGCCAGTCGGCCCGAAAATGCCGAAACCCGCTGTGCCCGGCACAGATCATGCGGGCGGTCGAGCATTTTGTCAGCAAAGGCGCGGCAAATATTGACGGAATGGGCTCTGCGCTCACGGAGAAGCTGGTGTCATCAGGGCATATTTCAGATATTAGCGACATTTACCGCCTTAAAGCTTCAAAAGAAGAGCTTGAGGGAATGGACAAAATGGGAAAACGATCGGTGGAAAAGCTGCTTGGCGCCATTGAGTCGTCCAAGGGGATGGATTTGGCCTCATTTATCTATTCGCTAGGCATACCGTTTGTTGGCAGACGGACTGCTGAGATCCTAGGCGAATCCTTTGAAAGCCTCGATCAACTCAAAGAAGCTTCTGTAGAGGAGTTGTCAGAAATTCAGGAAATTGGGGAAAAAATTGCAAAAGAGATTGCTTCTTTCTTTCTCTACCCAAAAACTGCCAAAATCCTTTCCGACCTTAAAGCCAGCGGCGTGGATCCAAAGGGCAGGGGGACAAAGAAAGAGGCACTCGAAGCGATTGAGGGGAAAGTATTTGTTCTAACAGGGACTCTTAAAGGGTTTACGCGGGACGAAGCGCTGCGGATCATCCATGGCGCTGGCGGAAAAGTCTCTTCCTCCGTAAGCGCTAAAACGGATTTTTTGCTTGCAGGGGAAAACCCCGGAACTAAGCGCGCCAAGGCTGAGAGCCTCGGCGTTTCAATACTGACGGAGGAAGCGTTTTGCAGCCTGATTGGGATATAGCCGCCTTTAAGCGACGAAAAGGCAGCAGGCTGTTCGAATGCCGGCAAAGATCCTGGCTGCCTTTTCCCCTTCGCCGCGCCTATACAGGCCATAGACAGCCGATCCTGTTCCACTTAGAGACGCATAAAGCGCGCCCGATCCTAGGAGCGCTGTCTTTATGTCCGCCAGCTCTGGGCATCGGCTATAAGCGAATGGCTCAAAATCGTTAAAAAGCATTCCCTGCAGCCCTTCGCATTCCCTTGAAGCAAGAGCGCTGAGAAAAGAGGCGAAATCAGGCTCTTTCCTTGCGCCTGCGCCTAGGCTCGCATAAGCCTCTTTTGTGGAAATGGGGAAGCCAGGCATGACCAAAACGCACTCAAAAGCGTCCAGCAGCCGACTGTCCAGCCGACTTACCTCTTCCCCCCTTCCCCGGCACATTGCAAAGCCTCCTTCCAAAAAGAAGGGGACATCGCTTCCAAGCCCTGCCGCAAGGCTCTTAAGCTCTTCTCTGCCAAGGTTCAGCCCGAGAATTTTGTTAAAGCCTAAGAGAGCTGCAGCGCAGTCAGAGCTGCCCCCTCCCAAGCCAGCTTTCTCGGGAATGGATTTTTTCAGAAATGCGCGCGCCCCTACGCGCTTGCCTGTCCGAGCGGACAGAGCCAATGCCGCCTTTGTGACAAGGTTGGCTTCGCTGCAGTCAAGGCTGCAGTCGTCCGACTCCAATGAATAGCTTTCCGCCGGCTCAATTTCAAGCTCGTCCGACAAAGAGACAGTCGCAAAGAGGCTCTCTATATCGTGAAACCCATCTGCGCGCCGGCCTTTAACAGCGAGCCCAATGTTAATTTTTGCATGGCATTTGATATGCATTAAAGAACTTTTGGCAGGACGAAGCTTCTGCCTTCCCGAAGCGGGGCATTTGCAAGCGCCTCCTCAATTGGCATTGGCGCTTTGGCGGCATCCTTTCTTGTGACATTCTCTGATTCCAAAATATGGTATAAAGGCTCAACGCCTTCTGTGTCCAGTTCATCCAGCATTCGAAAGTAGCCGAGGATTCCCTGAAGCCCCTGCGCAATTTTCTCCGCTTCCGCATCGCTGACGCATTTCAGCTTTGAGAGCGCTGCAACATATTCAACTTCGGACTTTCCCAATTCCATTCTCACCTCAATAGTATTTTTTGCAGCTGCATGCAATGCTGAGAGCCATTTGCATGCGCAGGCTTTTCCAACTCAAATGCCCCATGCGTCTGGCGCTGCCGCTCTTAAGAAGTGCCTTGCTCCGTCTGATCGTCTGCTGCACTTAGGCTGGCGA
>JAITGT010000079.1 GCA_031280495.1 Eubacteriaceae bacterium | reverse complement strand
CCTCTTCTATGAAGAGCATTGCGTAGTATTTTTCCCCTTCTTTCGGCTCGCGGACTTTCCCGCTTATTTCATCTCCGCTCATGAGGCGGAATTTTTGTACTTGGGAAGCGGAGACATATACATACTCTTCAGGTGACGCCATTTCTGGGGTCTTAAGGAAGCCAAAGCCTTCGGGCAGCACCTGCACAACGCCGCGCATCTCGGTAGAGTCCGTGATGGAGTCTTTCAGCTTTGAATATTTCTTGTCATTTGACGCAATTGCGTCGTTGATGAGAGTGATGAGGTCTTGTTTCGAGATGCGGCCCGTCTTTTCGATGCCGAGATTTTTTGCCTCGGTCTTCAGTTCAGAATAGGAGAGGTTTGCAAGGTTGGAGATGTTGGCGCTCATTAGGCCTCCGATAAGAATTTTCAAGTTTCGCCTTCCGCTAAGAAAAGCTTCGGGCATAGGAATGGGACGCGAACGAATTTGCGCCCTTTGCGCATGAAGCGCGTGATGCATGCTCATATGCTATAGCGCCCGCAACGCTGCTGGCGCAATGCGCGCAAGGAAAATGAAACGCCTAATAACGCCTTTTGCTTCTTGCAATGGGGAGAGAGCACTGGCTTAATTGGCTAGGTTCCAAAAGTATGGCGATGGCAAATGAAAAAATATGGAATTGGAAGTTGCTTGACTGAGGCAACTGTATTTTCATATTAACAAATCATTTCTCTTTTGTAAACTGTAAGTCGAAAAATCTGGCTCGCCCTGCCGCGCGCTTTGGTATCCGCTGTTAGAAAATTATGTAAATACAATGAAAGAATGCTATAATGATTCGAGGAAAGAGGGGAAGATTTATGTCAAAAGCGCAGATATTTGATCTAAATGAGCAAGAAACCTACTCGGCGGCCATGCAGGCGGCTGCCCGCGCTATATGGGACGGCGGGATTGTGGTCTTCCCAACGGAGACGGTGTATGGGCTGGGCGCTGACGCTTCCTCGCCAGAGGCAGTGTCAAAGATATTCGCCGCCAAAGGCAGGCCTGCGGACAATCCCCTCATCATTCACCTGGCTTCGCCTTTACATCTGACGGACTATGCCCGCGACGTTCCAAAGCAAGCGATGGAGCTGGCTGCGGAGCTTATGCCCGGGCCACTGACACTTGTGCTCAAAAAAAAAGGCGGCGCTTGCAGAGAAGCGACTGCTGGGCTGGACACCATTGCGCTTCGCGTTCCTTCTTCTCCCTTTGCGCTGGATTTTCTTTCTTTGTCGGCTAGGGCGATAGCGGCTCCAAGCGCCAATATCTCTGGCCGCCCTTCCCCTACAAAGCCAGAGCACGCCTTAGCGGACATGCGCGATCGCGCGGACGTTGTTTTGCTTGGGGGCGACTGTGCTGTTGGCCTAGAGTCTACTGTGCTAGACTGCACGGTTTGGCCTTTTGCCATTCTTCGGCCTGGGGCTATTGGAGTAAATGAGCTAGCGCGTTACTGCCCCTCTGTGCAAGGCTCTGGAGAGGAAGGCCAGCCAAGAGCGCCAGGAATGAAGTATCGGCACTATAAGCCAGACTGTCGTGTTGTCGCTCTTGACATGGCGCCAGATGCGGCTCATTCATATCTTTCTGCCCTGGGAGAGGAAAAGGGCGCTATCTATTTTCTCTTTGACGGAGCGGCGCCGCACGGTTTTGAAAGCGCTTTCTCGCTGGGCAGCTACAGTAGTCCGGAAAAAGGCGCTGCTAAGCTCTACTGGGCGCTTAGGGAAGCAGATCGCCTTGGCTTCGCGAAAGCGTATGTCGAATGCCCGCTTCCGTCCTCCATTGGAGAAGCTTTTCGCAACAGACTGTACAAGGCCGCGGATGAGATAGCATATGGGGAGGGAATGAAGTGAATATTCTCTTTGTCTGTTCCGGGAACACTTGCCGAAGCCCTATGGCGGAAGGCATTTTCAATGCCTTGGCAAAAAAACGCGGCATGCGGCATGTGCACGCATTTTCAGCAGGCCTATTCGCTTTCGAAGGGGGAAAAGCCTCAAGCAATGCAATAGATGTGATGAAGAGCCATGGAATGGACATTTCTTCGCACCGAACAAAAGGGATATCCTCTTTTCGGCTGGATGATATGGATTTGATTATCGCAATGACGCGCCAGCAATTATTTGATATAATGATGTCGAATCATAAGCTTGAAGGAAAGGCTATGACATTGAGCCAGTGGGGATTTGACGATGAAGGTTTGGATGTGGACATTCAGGATCCCTTTGGCGCAAATAAAGGCGAGTATGAGCGCGTATTCAGCGCTCTACTATATTTCGTGGGCTCTGCCTTGGATAGGCTTGGCGAGGGAGGCGGCTCTCGTGAGGCAAAATGAAAGGAAGTGTCGCATTTGAGAGTGATTGTTGCAAGCGATCACGGCGGATTTGCCCTGAAGGGCTCTCTTATTCAGGCTCTTGAGGGCAAAGGCGTCCATGCCAAGGATATGGGCTGCTTTAGCGAAGAAAGCGTAGACTATCCGAAGTACGCTTTTGCCGTTGCCGAAGCCATTAGCAAAAGCGAGGCAGATCGTGGCGTTCTTGTCTGCACAAGCGGCATTGGAATGTCAATTGCCGCCAATAAGGTTGCCGGCGCGCGAGCTGCCCTATGCTATTTTGAGATGGCGGCAATGATGGCGCGAAGCCACAATAATGCAAATATTCTTGTGATCGGCGCACGTTTCGTTGACACAGAAACAGCAATCCGCATTATGGATGTTTTTCTGGAAACCGAATTTGACGGCGGCCGCCACAAACGGCGAATGGATATGGTAGACGCGTACCTTGAAACAGAGGAAGATCCCAAAGAAAATGCTAATGATTTTTGACCATCCGCTTATTCAGCACAAGATTGGCATCTTGCGGGAAGAGAGCACAAGAAGCAAGCTATTTCGCGAGCTTGTGAACGAAATTGCCATGCTGATGGCTTACGAAGTCACGCGCGATCTCCCTCTTTTTGAGGAACAGATACAGACTCCGTTGGAAAAAACTGTCGCAATGCGCCTTCCAGACGCATCGATTGCGATCGTACCTATCCTGAGAGCGGGGCTTGGCATGGTAGACGGGCTGCTGCGCATTCTGCCCAACGCATTTGTTGGGCATATTGGAATGTACCGCGATCATGAGACGCTTAATCCAGTGCCTTATTACTGCAGTTTGCCAGAGGGCATTGGGCGCCTCACATCCATCATCTGCGATCCCATGCTGGCAACTGGCGGCTCAGCCATTGCCGCTGCCGCGAAGTTGAAGGAGGAGGGGGCAGGAAAAATAAAGTTCATGTGCCTCATTGCCGCTCCAGAAGGCATTAAGGCATTGTCGGAAGCGCAGCCAGAGGTGGATATCTATGCTGCCGCTCTGGACAGGGAGCTAAGCCATAACGGCTACATTCTTCCTGGGCTCGGAGACGCAGGCGACAGGCTCTATGGAACCGCTTAGATCGGTTCTCGTGTGAGAAGGGGGTGAAATGAGGGCATCCGAGCAAACGAAACAGTATTGCTGACGCGCCGGGTGCCGAACATCGTGGGTATGGACAGGCCAACATGGGACGAATACTACATCGCCCTTTTGGGCGTTGTCAAAACTCGCTCCACTTGCCTGAGGCGGCAAGTGGCGGCTATTATTGTCAAAGACAGCCAGATCATATCGACGGGGTACAATGGCGCTCCCAAAGGGGTATTTCATTGCGAGCAAGTGGGCTGCTTGCGGGAAAAGCAAAATGTGCCCTCGGGCGAGAGGCATGAGCTCTGCAGGGGAATTCATGCAGAGCAGAACGCAATCATTCAGGCTGCTACGCATGGTGTGGGCATTGAAGGAGCAGAGATCTACATTACGCATTCGCCATGCATGCTTTGCAGCAAAATGCTCATCAATGCGGGCATAAAGAAAATCACATTTGTTGGAGACTATCCCGATCCAATGGCTATGGATCTATTAAGCGAAGCTGGCGTTGCAGTGGCGAAATATGCGCCTCGAAACGAAGCGTAAAGCCAGCGGCAATAAAGCAGACCGGCGAATGCCGGCGCAATACAATACAGACTTATGTTTGGAGAAATGGATGAAAACAGAACGAATACTGTCGATACTCTCTATATTGGTGAAAAATGAGTGGACGACGGCGCCGGATTTGGCAAAGAAACTGAGCGTGACAAGCCGAACAATCTGGCGCGACATCGATCAGCTCAACAGGGCTGGATTTCCTATCATCACCAGGCAGGGAGTGGGGGGGGGCATTTCACTCCCTGCCGAGTTTAGGCAGCGCAGGGGAGAAATCAGCGATGCCGAGCTTGAGGATATCATAGCCATTATTCAAAATTCCCCAAAAACAGCGCAGACAAACGAGGCTTGACGCAATTTTTCATAGTGCATCGACTGGCTTCGTGATAAAGGGCTGTTTTGGTAAAATCTTCCATATGAGGAAGATTTTTTCTTTTTCTTTGCGCGCATGCAATAAGCAATGCCTAAACGGTTCTTTGCCTGAATGCACTTTTCGCTTTTTGGCATGTTGGATGGCGCTCTTGGCATGCTGCTTTATATAAGTGAGCGCTGCCTGCATGCTGTTGCGGTACCCGCAGGGTGAGTACGCGAAAAAAAAGGCAGTGCTGCCCTGGCTTTTCGAAACGACAGTGATGCCTTTAGAGCGCGCTCTCATAGTTGCGGCATCGGGCAAAACGTGGTAGAATATTGTTTTGTCAGCGATCCTACCCATTATGCAGAGCTCTCCATTCGTCATATACTTTCATTTCGACAGGAGGCAAAATGCCAGTAAAAATTCCAGACAGCCTGCCTGCGGCCTCCATACTGCAGCAGGAAAACATCTTTGTGATGACACAACATAGGGCAGACACGCAGGACATTCGCCCGCTTCGGATTGGCATCATAAACCTCATGCCCACCAAAATACAGACAGAGACGCAGCTTCTTCGCCTTATTGGCAACACACCGCTTCAAATTGACATTACATTGATTCATATGGGAACGCATGCCTCAAAAAATACAGCGGAGACCCATTTGCATGAATTTTATACGACATTTCAAGAATGCAGGAACCGGCGCTTCGACGGCTTTGTCATAACAGGCGCTCCTGTCGAGCAAATGCCATTTGAAGATGTAGACTACTGGCCTGAGCTCGTTGAGGCCATGGACTGGGCGCGCAGCTACGTCACATCCACCCTCTTTATATGCTGGGGCGCCCAAGCAGCGCTATACCATTACTACGGGATCCAAAAGCAGCCGCTCGAAGAAAAATGCTTTGGAGTTTTTCCACACCGTGTTGTGGACAAGACGTCAAAGCTGATGCGCGGCTTTGACGATGAGTTTTATGTGCCGCATTCGCGCCATACCACTGTTCTTAAAGAAGATATTTGCATGTGCGAAAGCTTGAACATACTTGCCGAGAGCGACATATCGGGTGTCTATGCCATTGAGGCAGGGCAAGGGCGTTCAATCTTTGTCATGGGGCACTCCGAATACGACGGGGACACACTAAAAAATGAGTATGTTCGCGACCTGCGCAAAGGTTTGCCTATCAAGATGCCCGTGAACTATTTCAGGGGGGACAACCCGCAAGCAGAGGCGCTGGTGCGCTGGCGGTCGCATTCAAACCTTCTGTTTTCAAACTGGCTCAATTATTATGTTTACCAGGAGACGCCATATCACTGGGAATAAAGCTGTGACAGCAGCGAAGCGCCACTTTGCGGCGGTTAAAAGAGGGTTGCTGCAAAATGAATGTATTCTATTGCGGCAGCCCCCTTTTTGCATAGTAAATGGAAATTTAGTCATATTTACTATTTTATTTGCGGTTTAAGCGCAAAAAAACAGAGCCCAATCCGCGCCAAGGCGCTATGCGGGCAAATCATTTTGCAAATACAGCGATTGGCTCAATCAGACAGTTTTTTGGTGAAGTGTCTTTCCGTGCCTGTTGTTTTGAACTCTTAAATGAAACTTTCTAGCATTGAAAGCGAGCGCAAACAGTGCCGCCTGAACCCTGGCACCGTGGGCGCCCCACATTGAAATCCTCTCCAAGCCTAGCCAAACCCTCATTGCGCTAAAGGCGCCTTCAGCCTGAATGCTCCTGTTTATGCGAAAAATGATGCCCATAGGCGAGGCAGCGCTGGCTTCCGCCATCCCCCCAAGCCTGCCTGCCCCTTTGACACGCGCATGACTCTGTCGCCTTGGACGTTTGAGCACTTTCCTATGCCTTTTCCTTTAAGCCCGCAGTTTTCGCAGCTTTCGCACTGATAGTGCGTGATCACGGATTATAGCCTGAATGCGATGTTCTTATTCCAGTTCGAACCGCCTTCAGGGTAGAGTCTCAAGTATTGGCGCAAATTTCGACAAAAAGCTGAACTAAAAAGGGAGCCATCCTTATCCTTGGGTTAAGCAAAACAAATTCAAGGAGGCAAAAATGGCGCCCAAGGACAGGAAGCGCCTTTCGGAGAAGTTAGGCAAGCTGTTGGGCGAGGCTGGGACTGCTGGCTTCATGCGAGCTGCGCTTGAGGGCGCGCCTCAACAGCGCAAGGAGGCGCCAGCTGGACACTGCCGCGTCCAGCTGGCCATCCCCAAGCTGCGCGAGTGAAGCTATTGCCCCTCGTTTCTGGAGCCCAGGAGAAATGTCGGCAAAGTGTGCTGCCTGTCATACAGGAGGACTGAATAAACGGCGCAAGCACGCGGAAAGTGGAAAAGCCCGTGGAGAGCCTCGGCATTGAGATCGGCAAGAGCAAAGCCTCCCGGCTTTGCGCCGAGCTCTCAAAGACAGAGGAAGAGTTTAGGGAAAGGCCTCTTGGGGAGTTTCCCTATGCCTACTTGGACGCCACATTCCCTAAATTGCGCGAGGGCGGGCATGTCCACTCCATGGCTTTGGCTGTTGCGACAGGAGTTGATCAGACGGTGCGCCATATCCTGGGCATGGAGACAGGGGCGGCTGAAACTGGGGAGCTGTAGAAACGGCTTCTGAGGGGCCTGTGCAGCCTGGGCCTGCGCGGGGTGAGGCTTGAAGCCTCTGGCGCGCGCAGCGGCCTGTAGGCCGCCATTGCCTCCGAGCTGCGCCTGGCAGCGCTGCAAAGCACATTTCCTGCGCAGCGTGCGTGCGGAGGCGCTAAAAGCGCAAAGGGGGCATGCGGCGGCGATGTTCGGACTGTATTCACGGCGGAAGCAAGGCGGAGGCGAAGCTG